>DATELT010000287.1:0-5691 GCA_035276245.1 Chthoniobacterales bacterium | reverse complement strand
AGGAGCATGGCTCCATCCTGCAAATTCAGACTCCGGGTGCCTTCGTTAAAGCTGAAAACCGTATTCGCACCTAAGCGCGCCAGCGTTTGATCGGGGAACTTTAACTCGCTGCGCGATTCCAATCCCGTCCGCACTGCCGTTCCATCTCGCACTTCATCGCTTACCGCCGCCGGACGCGCCGCGGCACCCGTGGGCAGTAGCTTGACATCCTTTACGACTTCCGTGACGCGCGCTTCTTTTAGCTCCGCAGCTGGCGAAGCAACGAAACCGGCAAGAAGTAAAGCAAGGACAACAATGTTCCGAACCATGACGTGTGAGCGGACTCGGTGGGATGTCGCCATGCTCAGAATTTTAGGGTGAAGCTTATGGCACCGCCCAGATTAGCCACTGAGTACTCAAACGCGTGGTGATTCGATTGGTTCCAGGCGAAATTAGTTAGCGCGCTCACCGTCAGCCAGTCGCGAATCCGATAATCGGCGCTGAGGGCGATTAGTTCGCTGACATCAGTTCGATCTCCGTAGTAATAAGGCTTAAATAATAGTCTCCCAACTGCGTCGACTGAAAAATTACGACTGAACTGCACGTGGTAGTCGGCATAGAGGTCGAAATCGCTGCGTTGCGGGCCACTCGGAGTAGCGGCAAAGCTCACATTTGCAAGCGCCCCGACGTTCAACTGCATCGCCCGTCCAAATTGAATCGGAAGGTCTGCGCTGGCGATAAATGAGTGATTGGCAAAGAACTCATTCCATGAGTCGTCAGTCAATCGATTGTAGTCATAATGAAGCCGCAACGTAAGATTATGAAACTGCGGAAGGTAATAAACCACTCCGGCGATAGCATCGAAGCTGGTGAAATTGAACTCGCCAAGTCTGTTGTAGTAGAATAGTTGTTGGGCGGCAATGAATTCGCCGTAAAGCGTTTTCCCGAGTTTTGGCTGGTAGGCAAAAACAAAGCTCGGCGCGAAAACGCCGTCGCTGACTACGCCACTCGGAACTAACGCAACGTTTGAAGTCCAATAATAGGGTGCCGACGCCGTAAAGGTAAATGGCAGATATTCATTCTGACGCTTTAGAATTGCCTGTGTTCCCAGGTCGGCGTCGTTGGCGCTCGGAGCAGCGTAACCAAACGCAGTCGGACTTTGGCTGATTGGTTGGCCCGGGCCAACACCTGGTCCCCCTGGAAAAAGCTGCGAGCGATTAACGGCCTGTGAGGTCTGTCCCTGCCCCATTGCCTTGCCGCAAGCCAGTGTCCCAATCACGAAACACAACACAATTGCGAGGTTGCGGAGGGTCATTAGTACAACGCGACGAAAGCACCATTTGTGATTAACTTTGCCGCTTTCGTCAAGTTAATTGCGGAAAAGGCGCGTGCTTCCTTTCTCCAGGTAGGGGCGGTTCACCTGAATCGCCCGCGGGCCATTGGATCAATCGCCCCTACCTAATCATTCCGCTCAAAGTGTGCCTTCCTCGCGCCATTTCACAGCCCCAAAAGATGCCGTTGCCATGGCACCAGCAATTGTTCGGCACAAGCGCTATGCACTGCAATCGCATCGATGGTCGCACGCGGAGCGATAAAAGATGGTTCGATCTTCAGTTCGTGCGCGGCCTGGTCACGCCGCTTGCGCATCGCTTCCGCCGCGCGTTCCATCTCTCGCGTTGGTCGTTCCCCTCGCCGCCTCCGCGTTTCCGGCCACTCCTCTTCCTTTAATGCAAGCGCCTCCTTTATCGTCGCCCGAAAATCACGCATACGTCGTTCTGAGAAATGACGGAATTGCGGCGTTTCGCCTCGCACCGTAGCACGCGCAATCTCAACTAGCTGGTCGTTCCGTAAAATGTGAAACGAGGGCCGATCGAAACGCTGCGCTTCGCGATCGCGCCAATACCACAGGGCGCGTAGGACCGCCGCTTCCCGGCCACGAACCAGGCCGGAGCCTCGGATTCGCCATATTTCTTCCATGTCGCGTTCCCGATCGATTGCGGCCGAAACCATTGCCCGTTCGCACGATTGCTGAAACCATTCCAGTCGATCGCGTTCGATCAGTTGTTTCTCCAACTTGGCGGCCAGCTCGAGCAGGTAATGCGTGTCGTTACGCGCATATTCCTCCATCTTCTCGGAGAGCGGGCGTAATGCCCAGTTCGCCTTTTGCGAGCCTTTGGCCAGCGCTATCCCAAAATACTCCTCTACTAGCGCTGCGTAGCTAAATTCGCGCACACCCAATAATCGCGCCGCGATAACAGTGTCGAACACTCGCGTCGGTCGGAAATCCAAAGCGCGTCGAAGCAGGCGCAAATCGTAATCGGCGCCGTGGAGAACGATTTCCTTGCGCGAAAGGGTATCGGCCAATGCGCCGAGATCGTTTTCCGCCAGCGGGTCAACCAGAAAATCCCCTTCCGGCAGACTAACCTGCAACAGGCAAAGCTTTTCGCGATAACAGTGTAAGCTATCGGCTTCAGTGTCGACCGCGACACGATTCTGTGGATCGATATACGAGATGAGTTCTCCGACCTGCTCTGGGGTCGAGAGCACGCCTTCGTCCAATGACGAATGAATGACGAAATCCAATTGATTCGAAGATTTATGCGACGCTTGCTTCGTCATTCTACCTTCATTCGGCATCCGTCATTCATCATTTTCCTATCATTTGAGCCCGCTTAACAGCAATTCCGCGTTCGTTTTCGTTGCCTGCAAATTCGAGATCAGCGTTTCCATCGCTTCAATCGGCGGAAGCGCCGCCATAGTCTTGCGTAACACCTGCACGCGTTCCCATTCATCCGGATGATAAAGCAAATCCTCACGGCGCGTTGCCGTTTGCAGCGGTTGAATCGCCGGATACAAGCGCTTCTCCACCAGCGCGCGGTCGAGATGCAACTCCATGTTGCCTGTGCCTTTGAATTCTTCGAAAATGACTTCGTCCATCCGGCTTCCGGTGTCGATGAGCGCCGTTGCAACAATCGTCAGGCTTCCACCTTCTTCCACATTGCGCGCCGCTCCGAAAAAACGCTTCGGCTTCATGAGCGCTTTCGATTCCACTCCCCCAGACATGATCCGGCCGCGGCTGGGTTGTAAATTATTATAGCCGCGGGCAAGGCGTGTAATGGAATCGAGGAGGATGACCACATCTTTTTTCAATTCCACCAGTCGTTTCGCCCGTTCCAGCACCAGTTCGGCCACCTGGACGTGTCGAAAGACGTTTTCATCAAAGGTAGAACTGTAAATCTGGCAATCGACTTCCCGTTCCAAATCGGTCACTTCTTCGGGTCGCTCGTCTACCAGCAAAATAATCAGCACAATATTCGGATGATTTACTCGAATGGCTTTCGCGATTTCCTTCAACAAAATCGTTTTGCCGACGCGCGGCGGTGACACAATCAAACCCCGTTGCCCGCGCCCCAGCGGAGCCAGCAAATCGACCGCGCGCGCACTCAATGATTTCGTCTTGTCGTTCTCCAGCATGATTCGCCCTTCCGGATATTGCGGCGTCAATTTTTCGAAATCGGTTTTTTCGCTCCACTCCGTTACCGGTGCGCCTTCCACCATAGTAATCTCGTCGAGAGCGAGCGTTTTCTCGCGGTCGCGCGGGAGCCGTAATTTTCCTCCGACCTGTTGGCCTGGGCGCAGCCAGAATTTTTGCAGCATCGGACGCGGGATGGCGACGTCTTCGGGAACCGGGAGGAAATTAAGTTCCGGCCAGCGCAGAAATGCGAGTGAGTCGCCGGGTTGATCGATCAATCCTTCAGCTGTGACAGTCGACCCTGCGCCGAGCGCGGCACGCGTAAGGTCAAGAATCTGGAAGTGCCTCGTCCGCGCCGGATGAAAAAAGACGCCGAACTTTTTGCCTAATTCAGCCAAATCCTCTGGCGGCATTTGGTGCATTGCATTGAGATCAATCGCAGTCGGCACCTCTGCCGTAGCGGCTGTGATGTTAGCGGCAGCTGTAGCCGGGGTCGCTGACCCCGGCAGTTTTGTCTCGTCATTTGCTTTTCTCCCAGGGTCACCGACCCCGGCTACATCTTCGCGATCGCCGCTCTCGGCTACCGAATCTTCCCTGTCCATAAATCAACCAAAAACGCTGCCTGTTCACCCAACTGGCCCTGGGGCCCATTGTTCCAAATTACGTGATCCGCTAGTTTTACTTTTTCCGAAAGCGGCATTTGCGCCGCAACGATTCTCTCCGCCGCATTCCGATCCAGGCCGGTTCGTTGCATCAGGCGCTGCATTTGGATCTCCTCCGAACACGCCACCACCACGACGCGATCGCAAAGTTTTTCTCCACCGGTTTCATAAAGAAGAGGGATATCAGCAAAAAAGTATTGGTTCGATTGTCGATGCCTTTCCGCTTCACGGCTCCAATGGCGGCGAATCGGCGGATGAAGAATTTGTTCGAGCTGGCGCCGTTTCTCCGGCGTCATAAAAACAATGGCGCGAAGTGCGCCCCGATTCAACTCTCCATTTTCAATAAAAACTGCATCGCCAAATGTCTTACGGATTGCGGCAAGAACGGTCTTGTCCTGACGGGTGAGCTCGCGTGCCATCCCATCGGCATCAAAAAACATGGCCTGTGGCAACCTCTGGCGCAGGTAATTTATAAAGCTTGATTTACCGGTGGAAATCCCACCCGTAATTCCGATCGCTGGCATAAGAGAAAATTACCACTCTCCGGAGCGTTCAACACCTCTCTATGGCATCGCTGAATGCGGAACGGAAGGATGTCCGAAATGACGAAAGTATGCCCGAATAAAAAAACTAGCGCGCTCATCTTTCCGGCATTTTGAGCATTCGGCCGTCCTTCGTCATTAATGCCCGTCCGTCTCAGACTCGATTCCTCATCCGATTTGCACCATTCGACATGCTCAGGATCACCGGACGAATTGATCCGCCGCCAACCGGACATAACTAGGCGAGTCTTACAAAATCACTTTGTTTCGCGGGCGATTTAGTTTAGCTCGGTGGAACAATCTATAGCGTCCAGGTTTCTCGGTAGATTGGGGGAAGACGCCGATCGGGTGCGACGTTATCTTGACCGCGGGGCGGCCTCTCTTAGTGTTTCAGGTCAAGTTGCCGGGCTGCTTTCCCGGTAGGCGTACGATGCAGAGAGTGGTTGTAATCCTCGGCATGCACCGGACCGGTACGTCTGCGGTGGCTGGTGCTCTCGCACAGATGGGGATCGAATTTGGTGAAGATTTTATCCCTCCTAACAGACATAATCCAAAAGGTTACTTCGAACATTCTGAAATCGTCACCTTGCATGATTCGTTACTGCAAGCGTTCGGATCTCGGTGGGATGACTACCTGGCTTTGCCACCGGGTTGGGCGGAAAACGAAATAACACGGAAAATTCGTTCGTCCCTGACCGCCATCCTCAAGCGGGACTTCGGCGAGGCCTCGCTCTTTGGGCTTAAGGATCCCCGGCTCTGCCGACTGATGCCACTTTGGTTTCCAATTTTCGAATCTCTGCCAGCAGGACCCCACTTTGTTCTGACGATTCGGCATCCGTGGGAAGTGACGGAATCGCTCGCGAGACGAAATGGCCTGAAGCGTCCAAAGAGCTTTTTGCTCTGGCTTGATCATACCTTGTTAGCGGAGAGGGCCACTCGCGGATACAAGCAGGCGTTTGTCGCTTCCGATGAAGTGCTCGATAACCCGACTGCTGTAATGACTCGGTTACAACGGGATTTGGCGCTTCATCTCTAA
>DATELT010000286.1:0-7391 GCA_035276245.1 Chthoniobacterales bacterium | reverse complement strand
GAGGAGAAACGCCTGCACATAGAGAAACCAAAGCGTGGAGAGGAACATCAGAAAGACAGTCACCGCCAGGAAAGTACGGGCCCGCTGATACGCAAAGGCAGCAAAAGTCGCAAATGTAAAAACAGCAAAATAAGCGACCGTCCCAATCGCTGCCACCGGAATGCCGGCAATTTTCGAGTAAACGCTGCCGAGCACTCGAAAGCAGTCCGAGGAGCCACCGCAGATCGCTGTTTCGCCAGCAAGATTTTGCACAGTCAGGTAGGTGGCGTCCGCCAGGCCGGCGAGTGAAATCAAGGCGACAACAGCGTAAAAAATGACAGTGCCTCGCGGCAGCGCGACCGCGGTCGATTGTTGGGTGCGGGGTTTACTTTGCGAAAGCATCAGGAAGTGGGTTTCTCTTTCTCTTTTAGGGCTTCATCGATCGCTGCACGCAGAGCCGTTGGATTTAGTGACTTTGCAGGTACTCCCTGATTATTAATAAAAATTGACGGGGTCGCATTCACCCCAAGAGATTTGCCCCGCTCCTGGTCGGCAGTGATCCGTGCCTTCACGGTAGGACCTGCGACATCTGCTTCAAACCGATCCAACTCGAGTCCCAATATCTTAGCATAAGAGACAAATAGCTGTTTGGCGTCGGGCGCCTTGCTCCAGTTCGCCTGCTCTTTGTATAGGAGGTCATGCATCTCCCAATAGCGTCCCTGCAAACCAGCTGCTTCGGCAGCGTAAGCCGCTTCCATTGCGTGCTCATGGTTCGGGAAGGGGAAGTTACGAAAAATTACCCTTAACTTGGGCCCATAATCCTTCTCGATTTCCAGCAAGGGCCCCGAGATCGTGCCGCAAGGTGGACACTGGAAGTCACCGAACTCCTCCAAAGTAACCGGCGCCTCGGCTGGACCGCGCACATGCATCGACTCCCGCTTTTCATTCCCAAGGGCCGTCTCCCTTGGGATCGTCAAAGCGACAGGCCGGTTCGCCCGGTAAAGGATCACGCCTCCAATGATGGTAATGAATCCAACCAAGCCTACGATGATGAATGGAAGAAAACGTCTCAAGTTCTTTCGTTTGCGGTGAAGGTTGAGTAGTTTAATGCCTCCGCGCAGAGTTCAAGGATAATTCAGTTGGCGCTGAAAACTGCTGATGTATGTAATGCTTTACGCTACTTTTTGCGAGGAAAGCCGGCGCCGCAGATGCTGCGAAATGGCTCTTAGAACTGAACTTCACCGACAACCGTGTTTAACGTATCAGCTACGGCAAGGAAGTCCGGATTTGTCCTTGCGTCGCTGATACATCGCCGCCATCAATGATACCCGTGGCGTTGACGTCGAAGCGGACGTTGGCTTGGTTCACCATCTCGCTCAAGTGTTTCTGCACCGCAGAGACATCATTTTTGTCGACTCCGCCGGTTGCGTTGACGTCCCCGAGGAGTAGACCCATTTGGACGGCGACGTCGTTTGTGTTTTGGCCGTCGTTTACATCGAGCAAGGTAACGGTGGTTTTTCGGGTATTGACCACGTTCTTGAGATTTATTGTGACGATCGTTGAGTCGTTGCCGCTGAAGCTGTTGACGGACGCGCCCCCTGATGTCGAAATCGCGTTACTAAATGAGACGGCGGTCGGGAATGTAATTGCGATTTGATCGTCGATTCCTGCCCCTGCGGGGGTTAGACCAGGAACGCGACATTCTATGCCGGGAAGAGTGTTGAACTGGGTATTTAGCGGAAGAGGAACGCCCAACGTCTGAGCCCCCGTACCGGTCCCATGTATTTTTATTGAAGCAGCGCTGATCGCTTGTACCGGAAAGGCGTTGGTCCAAAATGCGGGCTGCCCGTTGGGGGTCTGAGCTTTTCGGACCACCGCTCCGGTCCCCCTGGGAATAATATCGGCTCCGCGGTCTGTCGTTGCGGTTGTATCTCCCAGCAACCGCCAGCCTCCACTGTTGCCAACCGAAGTGTCGTAAAAATAGGTGGCCGGCGACTTTTTGAAGGCCGCTTGGGCATTGTTGAAGACCAGCAGCTGATCACCTGCAACAAAGGAGCCATTGGCTGGGCCCAGTCCGGTAGCGTTCAGAGCCACGTCAGCCGGGCGCACCATGCCGATAGGATTATCCTGAGTCCGATTTGTCGCAGTTGCCAGGGGCGTTGACATCTTGCTCAGCAACACCGCGCCGAAGTTCGCCAATGGACGGGTAGGCGCCTTATTACCGTTGTGAACTACAACATAGCCATCCGGGAGCAACGGGTCATCATCGCCCACACCACCGTCGCTGCCTTTACCGTTAATACGGTGCCAGGACCTGGAGTTAGCATCAAAATAATACTGTACTGCGTAGGGGGCATTGTAAGTTGAAGCCGAATAGTCGGGCACCTGAAGCAAGGTTTTGTAGCTTGTAGGGGATGTTGTCGGAGTGAAAGAAACGTTCGCATCGCTCGCTGGAAAAATAGTCGCAGGGGTCCAGTACGGAATCACCCGAACCTGAGTGTTAAAGGGTATTGTACTTAAGTTACTTGAATCGTCATTCCTCGTGTCAACCATTAACGTCCCGGTTCCGTTCCCTATGATTGAGTACGCGTGCCCCTCCTTGGTCCCCGTTCCGCTGATTGGACCGATGAGAGCGTAATAGTGGTTGTGCTGAGTGCCTCCATACACGAATTGATTCGCAGTCCAAGGGTTGCTGGCGACGGTGATGACACCTGTCGTCCCAGAGGTCACAGCGGATGAAATACCCGCAACGAACTCCGGCGGACGAGTGAATGGAATCGAAACGTAGGTGTCAGAGTTGCCTAGCAAGGAGGTGGTAGCAAAGCCGACCGGATCGGTGGCGACAGTGACTTCGGCCACCGTAGGATGGAGGCCGCACACGGAAATCATGAGGACGGCGGTCCAAAAAAAGGCTAAGAGAAATCGCTTGGACGAATTCATGTTTGAGGCGCACGCGATGTTAGCGGCTGCCCGGACAGGGACAATAATATTTAGGGGTCTTGGAAAAGATTTTTCACATCAGGCCAAAACGGCGGAATTGGTTTTTGTTCGGAAAGGCCTCCGGGCAAGTAACGGATGGGATGCGAATGCTACTGAACAGCGTCGGCGAAATCGGCTCGAACATGCCGCGTAATGCTGGGATTAGCCCCTCCCGTTGATTTGTCCAATCGCGGATGCTAGGTAGCAGCGCCCCTCGCCATGTCGCAGAACTACAAGGACACGCTCAAACTCCCGCGCACAGATTTTCCGATGAAGGCGAACCTGGCGCAGCGCGAACCGGAGTTACTCAAAAGATGGGAAGAAACCGGCGTTTATCGCCAAATCCAAAAGTCACGTGAAAACGCGGAGTTGTTTGTCCTGCACGACGGTCCGCCCTTTGCCAATGGCGACGTGCACATGGGCACTGCGCTCAACAAAATCCTCAAGGATTTCGTAGTGAAGTCACAAACCATGCTCGGCAAACGGGCGCCTTACGTCCCCGGCTGGGACTGCCACGGACTTCCGATTGAATACAAAGTCGTCAAGGAATCGCGCGATCTCGCTCCGTTGGAAGTGCGCAAACGCTGCGAAGCATTCGCGCGCAAATTCATTGATCTCCAGCGTCAACAATTCAAACGCCTCGGCGTTTTCGGGGATTGGGACAACCCCTATCTGACCATGAATCCCGAATACGAGGCCGAGATTTTGCGCGCCTTCGCTGTTTTTGTCGAGAAAGGTCTGGTTTACGAATCAAAAAAACCGGTTTTCTGGAGCACCGGTGCACAGACCGCCCTCGCGGAAGCCGAAGTGGAATATCAGGAACGCGATGACACCACCGTCTTCGTAAAGTTCCCGATCATTTCCGGACAGCTCAAAGACAAGGCCAGTATCGCGATCTGGACCACGACGCCGTGGACCCTGCCGGCGAATCTCCTCATCGCGGTGCACCCGAAGGAAATTTACGTCGTCCAGCAATTCACTCGCGCGGATACAAGGGGGAGCTCAGCACCTCAAACAGAAACGCTCGTACTGGCCGACAAACTGGTCTCGCAATTTTGCATCGCTACCGGCTTTCAGCCAACCGGCGAACCGATGGAATCTTTTCTCGGCGACAAACTCGAAGGCATCGGCGCGCAACACCCCTTTCTCCCGCGCACAGCCATGGTTCTGACCGCCGAGTTCGTCACCATGGATACTGGGACCGGCGCAGTCCATATCGCGCCTGGCCATGGCGAAGACGATTACGTCCTCGGATCAAAAAACAGTTTCCCAATTCTCTCGCCGGTTGACGATCACGGCCGCTATACCAACGAGGTTGGGATTCCGGAACTGGTCGGCAAATATGTCTTCGACGCCAACGCCGATATCATTCGAATTTTGCGCGACAAAGGCATGCTGCTCGCCGAACAAAATTTTCACCACATTTATCCCTATTGTTGGCGCTCGAAAACCCCGATCATCTTTCGCGCGGTCGAACAATTCTTTATCCGCCTCGACGAGATCCGTGGCAAAGCACTCGATGCCATCCATCACCACGTAAAATGGGTCCCTTCCTGGGGCGAAAATCGTATTGCCGGCACGGTGGAATCGCGCCCGGACTGGGTGATTTCGCGCCAGCGAAGTTGGGGCGTGCCCTTGCCGGTTTTCTATATAGACGAGCGCGCCACACTCAACGCCGATTGGATCCGCAAACTCGCCGATCTTGTCGCGAAACGCGGCTCTAACGTCTGGTTCGAACTCAACGATGCTGAGCTGGCGCGCGAGCTTGGGCTTCCGGAAGGCACAACGAAACGCAACGACACCATCGACGTCTGGATCGATAGCGGCGTTTCGCATTGTGCCGTGTGCGCAACTCATCCGGAATTACGCGACCCCGCCGACATGTATCTCGAAGCTACTGATCAGCATCGCGGCTGGTTTCAATCCTCACTCATGACCAGCATCACGCTGAACGATCGCGCGCCTTACAAAATGTGCCTCACGCATGGCTTCGTCGTCGATCTCGATGGCAAAAAAATTTCCAAGTCGGGTACCTACGACAAACCGATGGACGCCGGGCATTTCGTCAAAAAGTACGGCGCTGATTTGATTCGCTTGTGGGCGAGCAGCATCAACTTCGGAGACGACGTTCCGTTCTCTGAGGAAATTTTTACCCGCCTCGGCGACACCTACCGACGTATTCGAAATACTCTCCGAATCTTGTTAGGGAATCTTTTCGATTATTCTGTTCCCGCGGTGGCGGACCGCCGCCCGCAGCCAACGGCAGCGGCTACAATAGTTGACCGCTGGATTCTCGATCGACTCGATCATGTCATCGCTGAATGCCGGAACGCGTATGCCGCCTTCGAGTTCCACAAGGTCTATCACAGCATCAATCATTTTTGCGCCGTCGATCTTAGCAGTCTTTACATCGACATCACCAAAGACCGGATGTATTGCGACGCTCCAGATTCGCCGCGCCGCCGCGCTACCCAGTTTGTCATGCACAAGATTTTCGATGCCCTTTGCCGTTTGCTCGCGCCAGTTCTCGTCTTCACGGCGGAAGAGGCATGGGGCTACGCTGTAGCCGCGGATGCTGTCCACGCCCCGAGGTCACCGACCGCAGCCATAAATTCTGTTCACCTGCAATTATTCCCGGAAACCGACGATCGCGTGCGCGATTCAACCGCGAGCCAGCAAATCGATCAACTGCTAAGACTTCGCGGCGTCATCGGTCAGGCGCTGGAAAAAGCGCGACAGGAGAAACTAATCGGCAACTCCCTCGAGGCTCGTGTCATGTTGAAATGCGATCGAAAACTGATTGGCGCGATTTCAAAGGAAGAGCTCGAGGAATTTTTTATTCTCAGCGATCTCATCATCGAAGATGCGACCGAGCCGTCCGCCACGGTTGAGAAAACTTCGTTTGCCAAATGTGCGCGCTGCTGGCGACATCGGGCCTATGTGGGCACAAGCAAAACCTATCCGGACTTATGTGATCGTTGCGAGAATGTGGTATTGGGGAGCAAAGGTTAAAAAGGTTACATCGTTAAAAAGCGATGGCCGCGCTCGACCGATTTAACCTTGTAACGCTTTTAGCAATTTAACGACTCATGAAATGGATCGTGTTCCTTTCCCTTCCCCTCTACGCGCTCGATCAGGTCACCAAGTATTGGATACTGTCTCACGTGGATCCGGAATCGAATCAGCCGATCATTCCGCGCTGGTTCTACCTCGTGAACGTTACAAATACCGGCGCAGCTTTCGGTTCCTTCAAGAACAACAACGCCTTTTTCATCGTCCTGTCGTTGATCGCAATGGTTGCGGTGTTTTCCGCTCTGCTGCGCAAACAACGTCACCCGGATCCCTGGCGTGACCTCTCCCTGGCGTTGCTTCTCGCCGGCGTCATGGGCAACCTCACCGACCGAATCGTCCACGGTCACGTCACCGATTTTCTTCTCTTCAATCTGCACATTCGCTTTGCCAACCCGTGGCCCGCATTCAACGTCGCCGACTCCTGCATCTGCATCGCAGTGGTCTGCTTTATCGTTCACACTTTGCGGCAGAAACCGTCCACCGCCGAAAGTCGTGGCGATTGACCTCAATTGCTCGCGCACGAAGGTAGCAAACCGGGCTGTTCGGTGACTCTTTCTACCTTCAGAATGAACGATTTTTCGACAATGGAGGAAACGGCGCGCGCCATTGCGACAAAACTCCGCCAGCACGGCCACATCGCCTACTTCGCCGGCGGTTGCGTTCGGGACATGGTCCGCGGGCTTCCGCCCAAAGACATCGACATCGCCACCGATGCGCGCCCGGAGCAGGTGCAGAAAATTTTTACGCGCACCTATGCGGTCGGCGCGCATTTCGGCGTCATCGTGGTCCTGGAAAATGGATTGCAGTTCGAAATTGCAACCTTCCGCTCCGACGACGTCTATCTGGACGGACGTCGTCCCAGCGAAGTTCATTTTTCTTCACCGGAGGAAGACGCGCGCCGCCGCGATTTCACCGTCAACGGAATGTTTTTCGATCCCGACAAAAATGAAGTGATCGATTTCGTCGACGGGCGGACTGATCTCAAAGCAAAATTAGTCCGCGCCATTGGCGATCCGGCACAACGGTTTTCCGAAGATCGTCTGCGAATGCTGCGTGCCATCCGTTTCGCTACCGTGCTCGAATTTGAAATTGAAAAGGGAACCTGGAACGCGCTCGCACAAAACGCCGCCTCCATCACCGGAATCAGCGCGGAACGGATTCGGGATGAGCTGGTGCGCATTTTTCTCTCACCGCACCGGTTGCGCGGCTGGGACTTGCTCGATCACTCAGGGTTGCTGCGCATCGTTTTACCTGAAATTGAACAGATGAAAGGTTGTGAGCAGCCGCCGCAGTTTCATCCGGAGGGCGACGTATTTCAGCACACCCGCCTCATGCTCAAGCTCCTGCCGGAAAAAGTTTCC
>DATELT010000285.1:0-8219 GCA_035276245.1 Chthoniobacterales bacterium | reverse complement strand
TGTGTTCAGTATTCGAGGTTCAACGTTCGGAACCTTTCATCGTTCGTACATCATTGCTGCCGGTCCGGCTCGGACTTATTTATCCAGGAACGTGAACATCAGGTCGCCTTCGGAAACGATGGCGTCGTTTACCACGCAACTGCAGCGTGCCTTGGCCAGTCGACCCTGCCGGGCCTTGAGCAATTCGGCATGAATGAAAAGTGTATCCCCCGGGAAAACTGGTTTCCGAAATTTTACTTCATCCGCGCTCATGAAATAACCGATCCGGCTCGAAGTCTTCGCCAATCTCAACAAGAGAATGCTCGCCACCTGTGCCATCGCCTCGACCTGAAGGACTCCGGGCATCACGGGATGCCCCGGAAAGTGCCCGGCGAAAAATGGCTCGTTTACCGTTACTGTTTTCATTCCGGTACATTTGGTCTCGCCTTCGAAGCCGAGAATGCGATCGACCATCAGAAACGGATAGCGGTGCGGCAGAATTTCCATTACCTGGTTAATGTCTAGGCCGCCTTCCCCCGGGGGGAACGTTCGCCGGCCAGAGAGGGCTGTAATCTTGGTATGCTCTTTCACCACCGCCCGTGCCAGATCCGCATTGGCAGCATGCCCCGGTTTCAACGCGATGACGTGACCGCGAATACGTGTGCCGACCAATGCGAGATCACCGATGATATCGAGAATTTTATGGCGCGCGAATTCGTCCGAAAAACGCAACGGTTCCTTGCTTAGGACGGCATCCCCGCGGACGACAATTGCATTTTCCAGACTGCCGCCTTTGATCAGGTTCTTCTCCATCAACGGCGCGACTTCTTCGTAGTAAACAAACGTGCGCGCTGGTGCGATTTCTCGTTCATAGAGCCCCGGCGAAATTTCGGCGGAAAAGAATTGCGTGAATCGATTGTTTGGCCCGGCCTGAGTGCAGGAAATTCTGAATTTTTCATCGGGCAACAGCACGAGGAGCGAGCCGCCTTTCGATTCGATATGAATTGGCTCGCGCACATCAAAGAATCGCCGCGGCGCTTCCTGCGCGACCGTGCCCGCTTTTTTAATTAACTCGACGTAGGGGGCGGCACTGCCGTCACCGATGGGCGGTTCGTTTGCATCCATCTCGACAACGGCGTTGTCGACTCCCATCGCACTCAGGGCTGAAAGAATGTGCTCAACCGTATGCACCCGGACCGCGCCTTCGCCGATGGTGGTAGCGCGCTCGACCGTTTTCAGGTTCGCGATGTTCGCGTCAATCGTTGGCTCGTCCGCCAGGTCTTTGCGTTTGAATTTGATTCCGTGATCGATCGGCGCCGGCTGCAACTTGAGCGCCACTTTTTCGCCGGTGTGCAACGACGTGCCGCTAAATCCAGCCGATTTGGCAACGGTATGTTGAAGCTCTGCAGTCATCGCGCGCCTAACTAACAAAGAATCGGCATGCTGGCCAGTAGTGCCTTCACTTCAGCTCGAATCGGCCGCAGTCGAACGCCATCATTTTGGAAAGTCCACTTACTTCTACCTGACGGATATTCGTGCCGTTGCTCAGAAAGACGATCACGCTTTTGGGATCGCGGCCTGCCATCAGCCAAACGCTAGTCGTGTCTTCGCGCCTTGCGATCGTCACTAGCGGCAACCCATCAATTGTTTGGAGATATGCGTCGTCATCATCAAACCCCGCAGTAACATCGATTGTCGGCCGCTCGTTATTCTCCAGCGGATTAGCAACTAACTTGATGTGGACAGAACTAATCCCTGGCGAGGTGCCATCAACTGTTTCAGATCCGATCTTCATTGGGGCGACTAGAAAACCCCTGGCGGAATATTTTCCGGCGGGTAAGTCGTGTTCGTTATCATCTTTGCCATCCCATTTGGTGGTGAGAGCATCCGCGCCAATAATGAACTCGTCGAGCTCGGCTTCCTGATGCAGCACGCGCACCAGCCGACCGCTTTGGTCATAAATGCCGAGACTGATTTTGCCCTCCAATGGCGGCGGGACAAAACTGATGCGGACACTGCGATCGGGAATCGCAGTCGGACTTGGACTGGGTAATGGCGACGTTTCTTGCGCAGGCAAGAATGAGATAGCCAGAAATTCGATTGTTAACGCCAGGACCGTTTTTGTCATGTCGAGCGAAGTCGAGACATCTCTAATTTTTTTCTTCCTCAGAATAGCGAGAAATTCCTCGACTTCGCTCGGAATGACAAGCTAGAGAAAACGACGCCAGTCCACAGTTGGGAACAGATTATCCTGTGCTTCGCATTGCGCGAGAAATTCGTGGTCGACCTTGCTGCGCTCAAACTGGTCCGCGAGCTTTCCGAATCGTGACAGATGAGCAATCACTCGTTCGGTGGCGTAGTCTTTCGCGGTGGCATTACGAATGAGAAAGGCCCAATCGCTGGATTGCGCAAGAAGAAGCTCGCGTACGAGCTGGCGCAGGACGCGTTCGTCATCAGCAGTTGTCTTTCGACCGTGCGATCTTGCCAGCGTGCTCATCCGCGTGTTCGCCATAAAAAGGTGTGGGTAAATCCAGCCGCATTTTTGGTCCAGCCAGACATCGAGAAAACCTCGATCACCCCAGCTCGACGCTGCTGGTTCGGTCACTTGTTGCGTTGGATTCTGTTCAAGAAATTCGCTCGGTGTGGTCAACGGCAGCTTGCTTTCCGCGGCCGCGAGAATGACATGCTCAAGAAAGAGCGGCCCTTCAAACCACCAATGTCCGAAGAGTTCGGCGTCGAATGGCACGACCAAAATTGGGTTCCAGTCTTCAGCTTGCACGTTTCCCAGCTCGGCGATGCATCGCTCAACGAAATGCCAGGCATGCTTCCGGGCCGTTTCTTCCGCGGCCGGACGGTCGTAAATTTCTTTCGGAACATCGCGGCCAGTAACCCGGTAATATTTAATTCCGGTGAAGCTGTTCTTCGGAAACGGTGCGAGTTCAGCGGACGATAGATCGAAACCGACATCGCGATAGAAATCGCGATACGCGGGATCACCAGGGTAACCTTGGTCCGCACTCCAAACCTGACGGCTGGCGTGAACATTGCGGGCAAATGCCGCCGGCCCGGCTTTGGTGAAGCATGGCGCGAAACTTCCGCGTCGTGCTGGAGGTAGTGCCTGCTCGAGCGCGTGGTTATCGAGAATGAACCAACGGATGTTCTCCGCCTGCAACGATTCTGCGATGCCGGTCGAGTAAGCACACTCCGGCAGCCAAAAGCCGCACGGTTCTCCGCCAAAGGTTTCGCGAAACTGATCACACCCGATCACGATTTGTGCATGCGCAGCCCCTGCCGATTTCTGCAGAATCGGAAGAATCGCGTGCGTCGCGGTACTAGCCGCTATTTCCACGGCGCCGGTTCCGCGAAGTTGCCTAAAAACTCCGAGCAGATCGCAGTTCCATTCTTCAGCAAAGGTTCGCCACGTTTCCGCAAAAAAATCGCGATAAAATTTCGAAAGGGCAGACAACCTTTTATCGGACCGGTTGCGATCGCATTCGCGCTCAAGCAATCCATCAAGGCGACGGAGATGCCGGAGATAACGGTCGCGCAGAAGGGAATCGCCCAACATTGCGCCCAATGTAGGCGATACCGACAGAGTGATTTGAAAGCGAATGCCCCGCCGAAGCACTCGCTGCATCATTTGCAGCAACGGCACGTAGCTCTCGCTGATTGCCTCGAAAAGCCAGTTTTCTTCGTGAAAAGATTCGTGCTCCGAATGGCGTACGAATGGCAGGTGCGCATGAAGGACAAGGGCAAGCGAGCCCATCATAGAGGGGAGTAATGCAGCGTTGGAGTGATGGAGTGTTGTGTTGGATTGGCGCTATCGAATTCCTCCACTACTCCATTACCGCCGCCAGTCCGCGACTACAATGTCCGACAGAAATCCTGAAATCGATCAAGGCCTTTCTTAATTATGTCAATGCTAGTAGCGTAACTGAGCCGCACAGTGCGATCATCTCCGAAGGCAGCGCCGGGTACGACGGCAACGTTTGCCTTACTTAGTAGTCGATCGGCAAAGTTTTGGGATGTAAGCCCGAGCTGGCTGATGTTGACCAGCACGTAGAAGGCACCCTGCGGTTTGACCGCAGTGACGTTGGGAATTTTGGAGACGCGATCAAACATATAGTTGCGACGCATATCGAATTCGTCGCGCATGTCGGTGATCGGCTGTTGATCGCCTTTGAGGGCGGCGAGAGCTCCCTTTTGCGCAAAAGAACACGGATTCGCGGTACTATGACTCTGGATGGAATCGACCGCTTTGGCCACCGCATCCGGCGCAGCCAGATAACCAAGTCTCCACCCAGTCATCGCGTAGGATTTGCTGAAACCATTGACCGTCAGTGTGAGATCGTAAGCTTCTTTTGAAAGCGACGCGACACTGACGTGTTTGGCGCCGTCGTAAACCAGCTTCTCGTAAATTTCGTCTGACAAAATGTAAATGTCTTCACCCGCCGCTATATCGACGAGCGCTTCCAATTCTTCGCGGGTATAAACCGAACCGCTGGGATTTCCCGGCGAATTCAAAATCAGCATTTTGGTTCGCGGCGTCATTGCGTTTTCAAAGTCTTCGGGGCGAATCTTCCAGCCGTTGCGCTCGCTCGTCGGAATGATGACCGCCTCTGCGCCGGACAACCGCACCATATCGGGATAGCTAACCCAGTATGGTGCCGGGATAATAACTTCATCGCCCGGCTGACAGGTTGCGAGAATTGCATTGTAACAGGCGTGCTTGGCTCCGTTGCTGACGATGATTTGGGTCGCCTTGTAGTTCACTTCGTTGTCGGCCGCCAGTTTCTCTGCAATTGCCTGGCGTAATTCCGGAATACCGGAGCTTGGGGTGTATTTGGTGAAACCGCCCTGCAATGCGGCAATCGCCGCCTGCTTAATATGATCGGGGGTGTCGAAGTCTGGTTCGCCGGCACCAAATCCACAAACGTCGATTCCCTCGGCTTTCATCGCCTTGGCTTTAGCGTCGATGCTGAGGGTGAGAGACGGAGTGAGTTGAGCGGCGCGGCCTGAGATTTCCATTGGAGTAGTACTCATAGTTATTATTTCTAGCGATAAAAGTTTTCAATCAGAGGTTTCAAATTGTTTTCCTCGACCTGCACGATTTCCATTTCGCGCCGTGCGTTTTCGATCGAGTCGGAAGCGTGCGCAGCGTTGATCATGATCGTTTGGCCGAATTCTTTCCGAATCGAGCCCGGCGGCGCCTTGCTCGGATCGGTCGGGCCCAGCACGTCGCGAATTTTCTGCACCGCGTCCGCTCCTTGATATACAAGGGCGATGCATTTTTCTGTGCCGGACTCGTTCTTTTGCTCGTCGGCGGTCCGGCTCGGCCGCCCGCCAGACATGAATTCCACGATGTCCTCCCAAGCATCCCGGCCCTTTTCAATTCCGAGTTTCTCCTGCAACACTTCCAATACCGGACCGTAAAAGGATTCTGCCTGCGCCACACTCATCCGGTGAACTTTGAATCCGATGATGTAAAGCCCGGTGCGTGAAAAAACTTCAATTACACCCCCAGGGCGCAGATTCGGATACTTAAAATTATCCGGTTTGATCAACACCAATGTCTTTTCAACGTTCGCGCCGGGGGGATGGTCGATGACGTTTTCCAGAATCCCACCGTCCCGATCTGAAAATTCGGCCCAGAGTTTCAAGTCATGCTCGACTTGGCCGGGGTGAATAGCGGTGAGGACAGCGGGTTCGAAATAAATTACCTTGCCCTTCTCATCCACGATGTAATCTCCAAAGGTATCGCGAATTGTTTCGCCGCTCGTCCGTTCATTAACAATGTGGCCGACCGAGTGATGAACTTTCGCCACGGCGTCCTCGCCGCGAAAAATAAGAAGGAGGACACGCGCCCGCTGTCCATTAACCCTGCCGGTAAAATTGCGCCGGACATAGTCCCGAATGAGTTCCTGGGTCGCGCGATGCCGGGGTTCCTTTTCCGTGACAATCGCTTCGGCGTAGCGATTTACCAGGTCGGGACTCGGTGCGAACATTCGTCCGGCAACGACATCGAGTCCCGTGCGCGAGATTAGCCGGGACACGATTCCGCCCGTGCGCGATTTGCGCATCGAATGCGGCGTGACGATGGCGTAGGAAAGTTCCTCCATAAATCTCTCCGGCGGCCCTGATCAAACCGCCCTAAATGCAGGAGGAATCGAAGTCGCCTGAGCCGGAGAAAATGCGAGTTGGCTCCTGCCGCGTCAAATTTTTTCCCGCGTTTTCCGGTCATCCCGAGCGTAGTCGAGAGATCCAGATGGACAAGCTTTAAGCTAACTTCAGGGATCCCACGGCTTTCCCTCGAGATGACGAGCCCGCGCGCCCATTGCTAAAAGCGCCACCCACTTGCCGCGACGATTGTTCTCTCTCACCGCGATCCCGTTTCGCTTCAACGCCCGAAGCAACCGGGGCTCTTGCGACCGCAAAACGCCGGACAGAATTAGCCACTCCGCAAATTTCAGTTTTGGCAAGATCTCAATGAGCAATTCGCTAAAGAGATTTGCTGTAATGATGTCGATCCTCGCTGGAAATCTCCATCGCCGAACGTCTGCGATTCGAAAATCAACCTGTTTAATGTTGTTTCGTCGCGCATTTTCTTTCGCCGTCGCGATTGCGATCGGATCGTGATCGATCGCAATAATCCGTTTCGCTCCGAATCGCGCCGCTGCCAATGCCAGAATCCCCGATCCGGTTCCCAGATCGAGCAGGGAAAATCCTTTGTCCGGGGAGCGCACGCGTGTCCCGCCTTGCGCGCCTCGCGCAACATCCTCCCGAGTCAATCTCTCCAGCATTCGTAACGACATCGCGGTCGTCATATGTTCGCCCGTCCCAAACGCCATTCCCGCGGGAATCACGAGCGTCGTCTTCATTCTCCTCCCGGCTGTGGAAGAGACGATTACTAGCCTTTTCCCTATCTTTAGCGATGTGATTTTCAGTCCGCTCAAAAATTTCGGGAGCCAATTGCGAGGCAACTTTTCGATTACGCCGCCAAATCGCGTTCGAATCTTGTCCAGCTCAGAGGAGTTCGGACTTGCAATTTCCGCAATCGCATTCCTACGCGCCGGTTTGGAAACGATCGCGAACCGCCGGCCCGCAATTTCACGCAATGCCATCTCGTTGGCAGCGAGCCAGCCTTCGCTGGCTCGCTTTCGCCAAACAAACATCAACCCAATACCAAAAAATTATTTCTTTTCCGTTCCTTCGGCTTTCTGCTTCGCCGCCATTTTTTGCGCTAATCCGGCGGCATATTTCTTGTACTGATCGCTATCAACCGTGAACGTCCCCAACATGTAATTCGTATCCTTCCAGTCCCAGTTTTGATCGGAACCGGTGTAGGTCATTTTTGTCGTCCTACCCTGAGCATACTGGTGATGAATCGGATCTGCCCCCGGTGGGTCAGTGATTTTGGACGAACCGCCAAGACCCCCTTCGACCAAATGCCCGGTGAATGTCGCTACGGTACCAATAGCAATAATGTGATCTTTGCCTTCGATTTTGCGCGTGATCGGAACATACGCCGTCGTGAAGTTAGCCGATGCATTATTTGAGGGCAGCACAATGGCAGCGATCGCTTCCAGCGCCTTGCGCTGCTCGGGATTCGCTTTTTCGTCAATGTAGTTGGTAGAAAATTTCCATTTTCCGAACGAATCCATCATCGTCCGGTCCTCCGGGCTCTCCGCGTAGTTGGCGATGGCAAGTCCGTCAAGTTTCACATTTCCGTAATTGCCTTTTTGAATGAAAAGCACCTGGCTCCCACCACACGTCATTCGAGTTGGTTTGGAGTCGAACCAGCACGGGCAAGCGGCGTTACAGGAGCACGCTTCCTCGAGCTGCCCTGTGATTTTCCACTTTGTTAGCTCCTTCGGCGCGCTCAAAACCGGCGGGATCGTCACTGTTGCGGCTAAGAACGCGAGGAAAGCTGTCTTCATGCAAAAATTCTAAAGCTCGTTTTCGTTCCGCTACAAGTATAAAAATTCATCGCTAAATTCTCGCGGCGGGCTACCCTTCCGCCTTCTCAAAATCCCCATGCGCAGCGCCGGCATCCATCACATCACCGCGATCGCGGGAGACCCGCAAACGAATCTCGATTTCTACGTCGCAACGCTGGGTCTGCGTTTGATAAAGCGCACCGTCAATTTCGACGACCCAGGCAGCTACCATTTTTATTTCGGAGATAACATCGGTAGCCCTGGAACAATCATTACTTTTTTTCCATGGCCCGGCGCGCGACG
>DATELT010000284.1:0-3460 GCA_035276245.1 Chthoniobacterales bacterium | reverse complement strand
AGGGAAAAAGCATTACGTCGCGGCTGCGTTCCCGAGCGCGTGTGGCAAAACCAATTTCGCAATGTTAATTCCGCCGAAACATTTTGCTGGGTGGAAAGTCACGACCGTCGGCGATGATATCGCCTGGATGCAGATTCGGGATGGCCGTTTATGGGCGGTTAATCCTGAGAACGGCTATTTCGGCGTCGTGCCGGGGACGAGCTATAAATCAAACCCGAACGCGATGAAGTCGATCCAGCACGATACCATTTATACCAATGTAGCACTGATTGACGACGGCGACGCGTGGTGGGAGGGCAAAGACGGCCCGCCGCCAGTGCACGCGATCGACTGGCGCGGCAACGATTGGACACCGGCCTCCAAGGAAAAAGCAGCCCATCCCAACAGCCGTTTCGCCACTCCCATGCGCAACAATCCTGTCCTCGACCCGCATGTTGAAGACGGCAGTGGCGTTCCGATCAGCGCCATCATTTTCGGCGGACGTCGGAGCGATACTATGCCGCTCGTCTTTCAGGCGTTCGATTGGGAACACGGCACTTATATAGGCGCGACCATGGCGTCGGAAACTACCGCAGCAGCTACCGGAAAGGTCGGGCAGGTCCGGCGCGATCCCATGGCAATGCTTCCGTTCTGCGGTTACAACATCGGCGATTATTTCCGGCATTGGCTCGAAATCGGCAAGCGGCTGACCAATCCGCCACTGATTTTTCATGTGAATTGGTTCCGCAAATCTGCCGATGGAAAATTTCTCTGGCCTGGTTTCGGCGACAACATGCGAGTGTTGAAGTGGATTATCGATCGCTGCGAAGGTGGAGTCGGTGCTACCGAGTCAAAGATCGGTTACCTTCCGAAAAAGCAGGATTTGGATCTCGATGAACTCAGCGGAGTCTCCTCCAATCAAATCCAGGAATTGCTGAGCGTGAAAGCTGAGGAATGGCAAAAAGAGATCACCGATCACGCGAAATTTTTCGAGTCGTTGGGTGGCGTTGTGCCAAAGGAGCTGCAAAGGCAGCGCGAAAAATTAGCTACGCGATTCGAGCGCTAAGCCGTCGGGGAGGCAGACATCTTATCTGTGGGGCGAGCAAGCGTCACGCCTGCGGCCCTTCCTTACTTGGCAGGCAAAGATGCCTGCCTGCCCCACAGGCAGGATGCCCGCGCCCCAAAATTTGCGAAGGGCTCCGCATTCTGAAATAATTTCCAGTGGATTCGAAGGTCGAAGAGAAAGATTGCGTTATTGCGCCAGCCGAGCGTGGCTGCATCGAAATCCGGGGGGCGCGGCAGAATAATCTCAAAGGGATCGATCTTGACCTCGCGCTCGGAAAATTAACCGTCGTCACCGGACCGAGCGGCAGCGGAAAATCATCGCTCGCTTTCGACACGATCTACGCTGAAGGACAGCGTCGCTATGTCGAGACTTTCAGCCCCTACATGCGGCAGTTCCTCGAGCGTATGGACAAACCGCGCGTCGATGACATTCGCGGTATTCCGCCGGCAATCGCGATCGAACAATCCAATTTGGTAAAAACCTCACGTTCGACTGTCGGCACAATTACGGAGATTAACGATTATCTGAAATTGTTCTGGGCTCGCGTTGCGCGCGCTTTTTGTCCCGGTTGCGGGCGTGAAATTCGACCCGAGACTGCGAAATCGATTGCCGATCAGGTGCTCTCCCATTTCGATCAGAGTGAAACTCCAGCAACCGTTCTGATCACTTTTTGGGTCGCTGTTCCGCCCAAAACCAAGCCGCGTGAATTCTTCGAATTTCTCCAGCAACAAGGTTATCTGCGTATTTGGCTGAACGGCGAGATCGTACGCGTTGATAGCGATGCAAAGGTCGAGCGTTTGGGGGCACGCGTGCAGGTCATTCAGGACCGCATCACGGTTAAGGAAGAAAACCGGGCGCGATTAACCGAGGCGGTCGAAACCGCGATTCGGTTCGGGAAAGGAAAAATCAATGTCATTCCAATTTCTTCCGGCTCTGAACTCTCAACCCTCAACCCTCAACCTTTCAGCACTGGCTGGCACTGTGCGCATTGCGATCTCGATGTTCGGCCGCCGACGCCGGGACTTTTCAGTTTCAACAATCCGCTCGGCGCCTGCCCGGAATGCCGAGGCTTCGGGCGCACCATTGCAATAGACCTGAAGCGGGCCATTCCGGATCGCTCGCTTTCCATTGCACAGGGAGTAGTGCGCGTTTTTCGCGGACAGGAAATGGGTGAATCGCAAAAGGATTTGCTGCGCGCCTGTGCGCGTGAGGACATCGATATACACCGGCCTTTCGAGGAATTGCCCAAGGCCGACCAGGATTTCGTCATCAACGGCGAAAAACGCAGCGGTGAATATACCGATGAGGATTACGAGAACGACTGTTGGTATGGCGTACGTGGATTTTTCCGTTGGCTCGAATCCAAGACTTACAAAATGCACGTGCGCGTGCTGCTCAGCCGCTATCGCGCGTATGTGAAATGTCCGAGATGCGATGGAGGGCGTTATCAACCCGAGACGCTGAATTACAAAACTAGAGCGGTCGTCTATGACCGCCGAGATATGGCGAATGGCGCTCATAGCGCGCCGCAACAGCTCGCCCTGCCCGAGTTCGCCTCACTCTCGATTTCCGATGCGCTGAATTTCCTAACGAGAATTGAGCTGCCGTCATCGGAATCCACTGCCGAGATGCTGCGCAACGAAATTTGCGCGCGACTCCGTTATCTTTGCGAAGTCGGTGTCGGTTATCTGACGCTGGATCGTTCTACACGCACGCTCAGTGGCGGCGAAATGCAGCGGGTCAATCTCACCACCTGCCTAGGTGCATCGCTGGTCAACACCCTCTTCGTCATGGACGAACCGAGTGTGGGTTTGCATCCGCGCGACGTCGGTCGGCTGGTGCGCGTGATGCATAATTTGCGCGACAAGGGCAATACTCTACTCGTCGTCGAGCACGACGAACAAATCATTCGAGCGGCTGACGACTTGATCGACATCGGTCCCGGCCGCGGTGAACGCGGAGGAGAGTTGGCGTTTAGCGGCACGCTGGATGACTTTGTACGCCAGGCGTTCCGCCTGCCGGATCCAAGATCGGCAAGCGATGCGCTTACCCTACGGTCGCAATCGCTCACGCGCGATTACCTCACCGGCAACAAATCCATACCGCTGCCCAAATCGCGTCGAAAGTTTTCATCCGTCCTCAAGGTTACCGGCGCGACAGAGCACAACCTGAAAAATGTCGACGTGGAAGTTCCGCTTAGTGTTTTTACCTGCGTCACAGGCGTTTCCGGTTCTGGAAAATCGACTCTGATTCAGGACGTTCTGTATCGGAATCTCTTGCGGGCCAAAGGCCAGGTCAGTGAGCACGAGCCCGGCGCGTGCCGATCCGTGACCGGCGCCCATCGGTTCGAAGACGTCGTGATGGTCGATCAATCGCCGCTGGCGCGAACACCGCGTTCAACCCCGATTTTGTATC
>DATELT010000283.1:0-2359 GCA_035276245.1 Chthoniobacterales bacterium | reverse complement strand
TACTACATGAATTGGGTGAGCAACCGCGCCGTGACCGACATTAAGAACGAGCTTTTCCGCAAAATTGTAAATCAGTCCATGGATTTTTTTAATCGCATGCAGGCCGGGGTTCTGATGTCGCGAATCAGTAATAACACCATGGCGATGCAGGTGGCGCTGGCGCAAGTGAGCAGTGACATTTTCAAGCACCCAATCACGATCATTTTCGCGCTGGTGGTGCTGATCTACATCGACTGGAAATTTACCCTTGCCGCTCTCATCGTGTTTCCGAGTTGCATCATTCCGATTCAGGTTTTCGGGAAACGCGCGCGCCGCGCGATGGAACTGCAACAGGAAGACCTTGGGAAAATGTCGGTAACAATGCAGGAAACCTTCGCCGGTATTCGGGTGGTCAAGTCCTTCGCCCGGGAAGAGCAGCAGGATAAAAGCTTTGTCCAAAGCACGATGCTCCAGTTCCGCAATACGATGCGGATGATCAAGGCAACCGAGATCACCGGCCCGCTCATTGAGGTTCTCGCCGCTATTGGCGTTGGTTGGGCGCTGCTCTATGTTTACGCGACCAACCTCACCGCCGGGCGATTTTTCGCTCTTCTAACGGGAATTTTCATCCTCTACGACCCCGCGAAAAATCTAAGCAAACTGCGGATCATAATGCAGCGATCCGTCGCTGCCACCGAAGGCATTTTCGCAATTCTCGATACTCCAGTCACAATTCAGGACGCGCCCGGCGCGAAAACATTGAAGAGTTCGGAGGGGCGAATCGATTTCGACAACGTTACCTTCCGCTATGCTGGCCGATCCATCGACGCGCTTAGTCACGTCACTCTTAAGATCGAACCGGGAAAAAGCTATGCACTGGTCGGCGCCAGCGGCGCGGGTAAGAGCACAATTCTGTCGCTAATCCTTCGACTGTACGATCCGACCTCAGGCGCAGTGCGAATCGATGGAAACGACCTGCGCGGATTAACTCAGCAATCGTTGCGCGAGCAGATCGGCCTGGTCAGCCAAGAAACGTTTTTGTTCCACGACACCGTCTACAACAACATTCTTTTTGGCCGCCTCGACGCCACCCGGGATGACGTTTATCGTGCCGCGCAGATGGCCTACGCGCACGAGTTCATACTGGCGCAACCGAAAAAATACGACACCCTCGTCGGCGATAAGGGAATGCTTCTTTCCGGCGGGCAACAACAACGAGTGGCCATTGCACGCGCGGTATTGAAAAATGCGCCAATTCTCCTTCTCGACGAAGCCACTTCTGCGCTCGATTCCGAATCGGAAAAACAGATTCAAATGGCCCTGCAAACGCTTGCCGCCGGGAAGACCGTGGTCGCGATTGCGCACCGGCTCTCCACGATTTTGTCCTCCGATCAGATCATCGTCATGGACAACGGTCGTGTGAAAGAAATCGGCACGCATGCCGAACTGCTGGCCAAGTCCGGTTACTATCGCCGCCTCTACGATTTGCAGTTCAATCGCGGCGCCGAACATAAGGACCCCGAGCCGGAAGAATTGTTCGAGGTCGTCAGCTATCGAGACTAAGAAGGTTACCAGTCAAACGATCGAACTGAGAGCGAAGCTGTTGATGTGCGGCCCCATCTACCACCGGGCGCATTTTCATCTCTGGAGGCGACGGCAAATCAACCCACGAGCGGCAACCCGCGAATCGTTTTTCATTTTGCACAATCCAGGACGGCGAAAGTTCAAATACCCGCAAAAATGCGACATGAAGTCCTTCGTCTTTGTAGCCGAAACGTTCCCGCACAACTTCTGGCGTAAGGATATGCAGCGGAGCCAGGCCTTCCGCGATCCGCAGCGAATCAATCCTCAATGCATGCTCCGCCTTCGCATACCATCGAATCGTGATAATATCGCGTGCTTCCGACAGACTAGCTGATGCGATCCGAACTTTCGCCGATTGCTCATGGAAGAAGGTGGGGAACAAAAAGAACTCCCGATGCTGAAATGAAAATCCTTCGCGTCCTTCCGCAATCCCGCCTTTCCGCAAAATGATCGACTGCTCACCGCGCCCGAGAGCATCGCACACCAGAGACCATTCCTTGAAACCGACGCTTTTCATTTCTTTCGCTGCAAATTAGCGTTGTCGTACGATGCCGTTCAATATCGACCTGCATACTCATACCTTTTTCTCGGGCGACGGTGTCTCCAGCCCGGAAGATCTGATCGCGAGCGCACAGGCCAAAGGTCTGCACGGTCTCGCCATCACCGATCACAACACCTGTGACGCAATCGATTATCTGCGCGGAAAGAAAATAATGCGCGAGGATGGGCTTCCCGTAAATGGTTTCCTGGTCATTCCCGGAGTTGAGGTCACCACCGCCGAAGGTCATCTGCTTTG
>DATELT010000282.1:0-3170 GCA_035276245.1 Chthoniobacterales bacterium | reverse complement strand
AAACTCGGTCGCCGCTTGCAACATGCCCTCCACGATTTGCAGAGCTTCGCTGTCCAGCCCGTAGCGTTTGAAGCCGGCGGCGATTAAGGAATTATCGTGCGGCCAGACCGTTCCCAGATGGTAACCAAGTGGATTGTACCGCAGAGCTGCGCTGGAAAGTGTGCGTACTCCCCAACCGTTGAACATTTCGGGAGTAAGTAATTCGTCGGCCGTGGCGCGAGCGCGGTCAGGACGGGCAATGCCGGACCAAAGCGCGTGACCAACGTTAGAAGCAAGTACTTCGGCTGGCCGATTGCCGTCTTGCAATGCCAACGCGTAATAACCTCGTGGAAGCCAGAAATCGCGATCGAACTGTTCGCGCAAAGTTTGAGCGCTTTGCTCCAATTCCGCAGCGCGCTCGACCTCGCCGGAACGACGAAAGAGCTTCGCCATTTCCATCTTGGCTTCATAGACGTAACCCTGCACTTCAACGAGAGCGATCGGCGGTTCCGCAAGTGAGCCGTCGGCATTGACAATGCCATCACCGGAATCCTTCCAGCCTTGGTTCGCCAGTCCCTTCTCGATTTTGCAGGAATATTCCACATAACCGTCTCGATCGACATCGCCGTATTGTTCCATCCAATTGAGGGCCGCATCGATTTGTGGCCGCAGCTCCTCAAAAAGCCGCGTCTCACCCGTCCACGTGGAATGTTTTCCTACCAGGATGAGCCACAACGGCGTCGCGTCCACAGTCCCATAGTATGGTGTATGCGGAATCTCACCCAGACGCGCCATTTCACCCACGCGCAATTCATGCAGGATTTTCCCGGGCTCTTCCTCGCGATAACCGTTAAGCTTCATCCCCTGATAGCGCGCGAGTAATCGGATCGTTTGCTCCGCGATGCTGCAATCGTAGGCCAGCGTTTGCAGCGCGGTAATGATGCTGTCCCGTCCGAAGAGTGCGACGAACCACGGCACTCCCGCTGCGAAATAACCCGCGCCGCCATCAAGCGTACTGCGCAAGATTCCGAGGTCCCGCATCGAACGGTCCATCACCCGAGTAAGAATTTGGCTGCTCGAGCGAACTTCAGCGCTGTTTTCAAACCAACGCCGCAGTCCCTTGGTCTTCTGCGACGCGTGGTCGGCGGGCGAGCGGATTGCGGAATCTGGTTTCTCCGAAGTCGAAACTTTGAGTGTTACTTTTGTTTCGTGGAGACCGCGCGCATCCAGTTGAATCCGGTAATCGGCGCCCTTTGCCAACTTCTCGTTAGGCGAGGGTGCGAATTGAATCGCCAGCACACGGTCGACTTTGTCCGCGCCGGCGTAACGAAAACAGAGGGCGTCATCTCGCCATTCCGGTGTGTGCAAAGTGCCGCGTTTGCCCTCAAACAACCCACGAATAGCGAAGATGTCCTCAAACGCGGCTTCGAAACGGAACTCGAGCGAGAACCGAACTGGCTCGGTCGTGAGATTGCGCACCAGCAACGTATCTGACAAGGTCAACTCATCCGCGGATACGACACGCTCCCAACGCATCTCGATCGCATGTTTTGCGACCACGTGACCATTGAAATTTAGATCGGGATTGGAAAGTCCCAGCGTCGCCATGAATCCCGCCTCCGCGGTATGGATCAACACTTCGGGTTTCCGGCCACTGATGGTCAGTTCATAACCGTTCAGGAACCGACAATCTTGATAATAGAGACCGAACCCGTGGCCGCGAGCGAGAGGAACATTCGCATCGGATTGGCTAAGGAAAAACAGATTCCCATTTTTCAAGACCAGTGCATCGGTGATGCTACCCTCGATGGTAGAAACACCGGGTACGAGATCCCCGCGCTCGGTCCCGGGGGCAAAAACAGATTCCTCCGCCATTAAATTACATGGGCGAAGAAAAGGAACGATGCAACCCGGGCCCCGAAGTGGTTGTAGAAGTGGTAAGGTCTGAGGCGGCTGGCATTGATCGCAGAAATCCTGTGTAATCGGTCGAACCAATGAATCTAACCGATCGCGCGAACATTGGACAAATCGTGGGTGCGACAGCAGCCGTGATTTCGCTCATCTACGTCGCGTCACAGATTCGCCAGAACACAAACGCAATTCGCGCCCCCTAAAGAGGACACGGGATGAACATTTTTACCGTTGTCCGTGCGATTACTTATGCGGCGCTTTTCATTGGGCTGTTCTTTATTTATCTGCCGGGGCGACTTCTTGCCTGGTCAGGAGTTGTTCGGCCGGAAGCCAATGGTCCGCCGCAAATTGCGGCAATGATTATCGGCGGCGCCGGGACAGTGATCGCGCTTTGGTGCATTTTCACGTTCGTGTTTGTGGGAAAGGGAACACCGGCGCCGGTTGATCCGCCGCGGCGACTTGTGATGCGCGGGCCATACCGTTTTGTGCGAAATCCGATGTACATCGGCGCCGGGCTCGTACTTGCCGGGCTCGCGATCTTCTACGAATCACTCTCAGTCGCCGTCTATGCGGGCCTCTTTTTGCTCGCAGCGCATATCTTCGTAGTCGTCTACGAAGAACCGACTTTGCGGCGAACCTTTGGACAAGAATACGACGCGTACTGCGCCCGTGTCGGACGCTGGTGGCCGGCGAACGATTAGATCGTGAAAACGGTAGAGTATTGAATCGTCGAAGCGATCACGAGGCCGACGGCTGTATACCATGAATGAAGACGAAAACAAAAAAATTGTGAGACGGTTCATCGAGGAAATGTGGAACCAAAGAAAGTTTCAAGTGGCGGACGAATTGTTTGCGGTGGATTGCGTGACGCATCAACTCCGGAGCGGCGAAGACCCGGCGGGCGTTCCGCGGTCGGCGGAGTCAGTAAAACGGGAAGTAGTTGCTTGGCTAAACGGATTTCCGGACCTTGAGTTTGTTTTGGAACAGTTGATTGCTACGGGCGATCGAGTTGTGAGCCATTGCACGATGTGCGGCACGCACTCAGGTGCGTGGCTGGGAATCGGCCCGACCGGACGGAAGGTGAGTGTACCGATAATCACAATTCACCGTATTGCAGACGGAAAAATCGCTGAAGACTGGGTATTGGTGGGATCGTTGATGTTGTTTCAGCAACTCGGTCTCGTTCCACAGACACAGCAAATTTTGGATGCGAGCCGTGCTGGCGGAAAATCTGAAACCTAAACTAATGTAAACTGCCAATATGGAACTGACCGGTGGAT
>DATELT010000281.1:0-4016 GCA_035276245.1 Chthoniobacterales bacterium | reverse complement strand
GGAATGATTTCTCGTCGTTGCGCATTCGTAATGGGTTTCTGGCGACGAATAGTTTCGATTCGCTGCGTTTAATCGCCGGCTTCGAATTTCGTTGTGATGAAAAGGCCGCACTGGCGGTAATCGAACGCTGGAAATCCCGTCTCCTGGCTAAGGCGACCGGCACGCAACGTACTTCGGTCGACTACGAAAAACATAAGCTCGATATCTTTAGCAGTGGACAATTTATCTTCGCTTCAACCGTAGTTGGGCGGCAGTTTTTGGCAGCCACGACCGCGGAAGATTTGAAAGCTCTGCTTGATCGCGTGGACGGCCGGACAAAGGCGCCGGCACTCGATTCGGATCAGAATTTCCGCGCCGCTATGAAGCAGATACCGGCGGAGTACGCCTGGATGTTTTACCTGCAGCCGAAACAGCTTGCACAAAAGCTGGTAAATTTGCGCGCAGATAGCGGTCGCACTTTGCCCGCTGACCAAAAGACCCTGATCGAGCGTATTCAGAGTTACGCGCACGCTATGATCTTCGATGGCGCAAGAATTCGTGACATCGGCTTTGCTGCGATGCCACAGCTAAGCCAAACAAAACTGGAACGCACTACGCTGGCACTCGCGCCGGCCGAGACGCTGCTTTACGGCGCCAACGTCGTAAACATGCAACAGCAATTTGACTGGTTGCTGGAACCGGCCGGGACCGGGTCGATGGCGGGACCCCTGCAATCGATCAGCAGCGCGCTCACCTCAGCTGGCGTAACCAAGGAAGATTGGAAAGCCGCATTCGGAGACGAAATTTCAGTAATGGCCGCGTGGCCGGCCAATGCGCAAGTGCCCAACGCCGTGTTCACAGTGACAGTTCGGGACGGGGCGCGAGCGCGAAAGATTGCTGACGCGATCGCTAGTTCGAGCGGATGGCAGAAAATTTCTCGAAACAATGCGGAATACTACACTGCCCCTACTTCTGGAATGCTGGCGATAGTGAGTCCCACCATTGCCATCTCCGATCGGTTTTTAGTGGCGGGATTGAATGCAGCAAGCGTTGATGGCGTTATTTCGCCGACGGCCGCTGGTGGTGGCTTGGCCAGCAGCGCGAAGTTCCGCTCGGCCAGCAAATTGGTTCCGGATCCGTCCCAGATATTTGTCTATCTGGACTTGGCGGAACTTTATTCGCGACTGGATGCAACGATTCGGCCGATCCTGCAGGTGGGGACGGCGTTTGTGCCGAGTCTTTCGCAAGGGCTGGACCCGAGCAAATTGCCTCCAACCGAGGTGGTAACCAAACACCTTAGCCCGGTGGTGGCATCGACGTCATATGTGGATGGCGGTTACCGGTCTGAATCGGCAGGAACGATTACAATCGAGCAGGCGGCGATTGCCGGCGGGGCGGCATACGTTGGGGCGATGATATTTCAACAGCACCAGGCTAAAGGAGGGTCACCTACGGTCACACCGACGCCAGTGGCACCGCAGCCCTCACCCGGAGCCGTTGGGCCAGTGCCAACTCCCTAAGCTAGCGATAGATGCGTTGTCGTTCTAGAAATTATGGCAAAAATAAGACCGTTCCCTCGCGTAAACCACAGAATTGTAATGCGTTTTGGTCGGTCTGTGTTACATTGCTGGTTCTATGGCTATACTTAAGAAAAACGCATTTTCCCGTCGGGTTCCTGATCTTGTGACCGAGGAGCTCGTCGCGGTGCTTTCGCGCCGGGCGTCGTTTGAGTTTAAACAACTCTTCGACATCGTCCACGAAAACCTCCGCGCCCGCAATGCCGCAAGCGGTGGCGAGGAAATGCTGCGCCTGCGCGCTTATGAAAAGTTGCAAAACCTGGTCGCGCGTGGGGCAGTGAAGAAGAACGGCAAAAAATATAAGGGCCTGCCTTCAGCTCTGGCGAGCGCGATTGCGCCGCAAAACGGCCATATTCCGGCGGCAGCGGTCAGATAATTCTTTGGCAGCAGCAAGGGCGGCGGCATGCTGCGAGATTATCTTCCAGTTCTGTTACAGATCATCGTCGCGGTCGGTTTCGCGGCCTCGGCGTTGATCGTTAGTGTACTGCTGGGCAAAGCCGGTCGCCGTACGCCAATCAAAGACTCCCCTTACGAATGCGGGATGGTGCCGATCGGCGAGGCACAGCCGCGGTTTAGCGTAAAGTTTTACCTGATCGCGATGCTTTTTATCCTTTTCGACCTTGAGATTGTCTTCATGTATCCATGGGCGGTGGTTTATCGCGAGATGATCCACGGGCATCCAGTGGTTTTCTGGAGCATGCTCAGCTTTGTTTCCATTCTCATGATTGGTTACATTTACGCGTTGCGAAAAGGCGTGCTCGATTGGAGAAACTAACCAGGACCCAAATCTAGCCACCGGATTTGGGCTCAGTCTTTCGCGTCCGAAAAATGACTGCGGATTCGCGCTTGCGCGTCTCGACCAGACCGCCTAATAGCTTTAGCTCTAATGGTTCATCACATCGTCCTTTATAAGCTCAAACCGGAAGTCACTCCCGCACGGGTCGAGGAGATGATGATGAATTCACGCATGCAATTGCTCAAGATCCCGGAAGTGTTGAGCATCAAATGCGGTAAGCGCATCAACTCAAACATGGCCTGGCCCTTTTTTATTGCGCTCGATTTCGAGTCGATGGACAAATACGCGATTTTTCGCGAGGACCCGATCTTCGTAAAATTCGAAGCTGAGGTTATTAAGCCGAACACGTCTGAGTCGCTCGTGCTCGATTTTGAAATGGATCCGGGCAAAGATGTGCGGTTTTCGTAGCGCCGGCTTGGCTGGTCGCTAGCGACTAGTGAATGGTCTTTTCCATTCACTGTTCACCAGTCACCATTCATCTTCTTCAACTGCTGTGCGTCTCGGTTATCTCTATTCGCGTTACCCTGTTCTTTCACAGACGTTTTGTGACGCGGAAATGCTCGAACTGGAACGACGCGGACATGAGATTGTCCTTGGCTCGCTCTATCCGCCGAAAACGCCGCTGCGACATGAATATCTGGCGAAGCTGCAGGCACCGATTCGTTACGCGCCATCGTCGCGCGATCTCGACAAGATGGCTCGAAAAGCAAAACGCCTCGGTCGCTGGCCCAAGGAGCTCGTAAGCAGGCACGAAAACAAATACGGCGGCGAATACAAGGCGGCGTTACGGGCGCGGAACGCGCTTTTTTTTGTCGGGCTCTTCGAGCGCGAACGCGTGCCTCATTTTCATGTTCACTTCGCGAACCGCGCCGCGCACACCGCCATGTTTGTAAAGGCAATCAGCGGAATCCCCTTCAGCATTACGGCTCATGGGCAGGATTTCATGAGCGATCTCGGCAACGAGGAGTTGCTGCGCGAACTTTGCGCCAGCGCCGAGTTTGTAGGCGCCGAGACGGATTACAGCCGCGATATGCTGGCAGCGCGTTGCCCGGAATCGCGTGACAAAATCTTTCGTGTTTATAACGGAATTGACCTCACCCGTTTTCCCGTAGCACAGACAAAGCAGCATTCGGTCGGCCCGACCCGATTTCTAAGCACAGGCCGACTCGTTCCCTTCAAAGGTTTCGACATTTTGATTGATGCCTGTGCGCAATTGCAAAATCGCGCATTGAATTTCGCATGCGAAATAATCGGCGACGGCCCCTTGCGCGCGGACTTGGAAGCACGCGTCATGCAGCATAATTTGCACGAACGAATTCACTTTGCCGGCGAGCAATCACAAAATTACGTGCTTCGTGCGTTGCGTAATTCCGACATTTTTGTGCTCGCTTCCGCGCCCGATGAACGCGGCACGAGCGATATCTTTCCCACAGTTATCGCCGAAGCGATGGCGAGCGAAAAGCCGGTTGTTTCCACTGCGGTCGCTGGAATTCCTGAGTTGGTGGCTAACGGCAAAACCGGGCTGCTTGTTCCGCCGCATGATGCGCCCGCCCTGGCCGATGCCATGGAGCGGCTCGCACGCGCTGAGAATTTGCGCAGCGATTTCGGTAGTGCGGGGCGTCTGCGAATCGAGCAAGAATTTGCGATCGAGAAAACGATCGAGC
>DATELT010000280.1:0-6878 GCA_035276245.1 Chthoniobacterales bacterium | reverse complement strand
CGGGAACGCGAAGGCGAAATGCGACTCATATTTATCCGATAGGCTGCGAAATCGACTAGTTCGCGTACCCGCGCTTTTAGCCGGCGTGCTTGGAGGAACAGAGACAGCGCGAAAAGGGCGTACGGAATAGCGAAGATCAATTGAACATGTCCGCTTTTGAGGAAGGCATAGATGAGAAGAGTGAGAACAATCAGATTTACGATTACTGTGGTGATGACGTAACGATATCGAAGCTGAACACGGGTCAGGCATTTTCCGCCACCATGATATTCGGTCACCGTGCGCAGGATGATGCTCCACCAAAAATTTCCGTAGATCTGGATGTCCCATTCCTGCCAACCGGTATCGACGGAGTAGCGCCAGTGTTCATGATCAAGCAGGGCGAAAATTTCCCGTAAGAGAGGGTGGCGATCTTTGCCTTCCTCGTTCCAATAGGCCAGACCGCCCCAGTTGCTTCGAAATTTTTTTCCAGCGGGAAACTTCTCGTGTTGGGCAATGACAAATCCGGGCGTGCGTTTGAAGTATAGCCAGGTGAAATAACGCGACCAGCCGCGGACGAGCGGTTGCGCAAAAGCGAGAAGCATTACCAGCAGCCGCGCGTGAATGGTATCGAAGCGCGGCTCGATTCGCGCGCGCACCATATAAGACAGAGCGACGCAAAGTGTGCCACCGAGCATCAAATACGGGACGATCCGAAGTGCGGGAAGGAATACGCCGACGCCAAAAAGCAAAATTGTAAGTGCGAACCATTCGACGCTGCTGAGATACGCGGCGACCTCAGATTGCCGAGTCGGATAAATAGATTGAAAAAATCCGTCTGCGAAAATTCCATGATAAATTATCGGCCGATTGATGAACCAGCTGAAGCGCGGCGTGCCATAAATCTGTCCTCGCCATTTCGCTGTTCCGGTGGGCCCAAAGAAAATCAGATGTTTGAAGCGCAAGAGTGATTCGGCTTCGCCGTACCCTTCCTGCTGTTTGCGGAACGCACGCAGAGTGAAACGCCGGTGGTGCCAGACAATGGCAGTGGGACTAAACGCGATAACGGCGCCGGCTTGTTGCAGACGCCAGCAGAAATCGACGTCGTCGCCAGCAGCGTGATATTCCGGGTCAAAGCCGCCGACATTTTCAAAAGCCCAGCGCCAAAACGCCATGTTACAGCCAGGGATGTGTTCAGCGACCGTGTCGGTTAACAGTACATGACTCGGCCCGCCGGGCGCGGCCGCGACACAGGCCTGAACCCAGGTTTTTGCCGGAGGCGAAACATTCGGTCCGCCTACGCCTGCGAAGTCGCCACTGGTCAGAGTACCGATCAAGTAATAAAGCCAGTCAACGTCGGCCATGCAGTCGGCGTCGGTGTAAGCCAGCACTTCGCCGCGTGCAGCAGCGGCGCCGGTATTGCGAGCCGTGCTCAACCCGCGGTTCGGCTGATGAATGTAGCGAACGTTCGGAAATTCCGCCGCAATCTGCGCGGTGTTGTCGGCAGATCCATCATCGACCAGGATGATCTCAAACTTCGGATAATCGATTTTCCCGAGTGACTCGAGACACGCGCGTAACGTTGCTGCGCCATTGTAAGAGCAAACGATGATTGAAACAGACGGCGTTTGGTTGAGGTGTCGGTGCGGCAGAACGGCATCGTTCTGTCCGAGTTTTTCGCGCAGTAGATGCAGCGCTTTCTTTGGCTGTCGATCGCGAGTGACCAGTCCGAACGCCCAATCCGTGATTTCCTCCTCGCCGGTGTACCATTCGTCGGTCCAGGAAAAGAAAATTGTGCCGGCGAGTCCGCATTTAATCACGCTATCGACATGCCAGCTCAGCATTTGCGCCTGCTCGTCCTGACTGTGCCGGATGGTGTCCATCCCGAATTCGCCAAGAATAAGCGGACGTTCCTCGGTGAGATTTTGCAGTCGAAGCAGGTACCGTTCGAAGTCGCGTTGATTGTGCAGGTAGACGTTGAAGCAAAAGAAGTCGACGTTCTGCGGCAGTAAAAATTCGGTCGGAGGATAAGTCGCGTAGGAAAACAGTGGCCGCGGATCCAGGTTGCGACCGATGTTGATTAGCTGCTCGACGAATTCGGTGACGCGACGCACACCCAGCCAGCGGACCATTTGCGGCGCGATTTCGTTGCCGACGAGGTAAGCGAAAATCGCGGGATGACCGGTGTGCATTTTGATGGCGTTTGAAACCGAGCGGATGATTTCATTTCGGGCCGAACGTTCGGACAGAAATTCAATGTGCTTGGCCCATGGCAAAGTGATGAATGCGCGCACCCCCGCTTCCGCGCAGGCATCGAGAAACCAGCGCGGCGGGCAATGATAAACCCGCACAACGTTGAATCCGGACTCGCGAATCTGGGCCAGGTCGCGCGCGGCTTGTTCTCGCGTCCCGAGGTAATTGCCCGACGCGTCAGGTTTGAATGGGCCGTAAGTGACGCCCTTGACGAAGAATTTTCGATCGCCTTCGAAGAAAAATTTTGCGACAGCGCGGATTGGCTCCGCCGTAGTGGCGCTCACAGCGGCAGTTTCCTAGACCATCCCCTTGGTTGACGCAAAGCTTTCCTGTAGGCGAAGCCGTGTCCGCTCCTCGTGATGGATTGCAGCGACACTCCTGCCTCTACAGGTTCGCTAATGTTTCACGGATTACTTTCGCTGTTTCCTCGATATCAGCGGCCGAATGCGCCGTTGAAATGAAATTCGTCTCAAATTGTGATGGCGCAAAATAGATGCCGCGCTCCAGACATGCGTGAAAGAATTTCGCGAAACGTCGCGTATCGCTGCGTCGCGCGGAATCGAGATCGACGACTGGGCCGTTGGTGAAGAAGAGGCAGAACATTGAACCAATCCTATGAAATGTGAATCCGGCTTTTGAGATAACGCCGCCGATTGCTTGCTCCAATTGCGCACCGAGTTGCTCGAGCACTCTCCATCCATCCATCGATTCGAGTTCACGCAGTTGTACCTCACCCGCGGCCATTGCCAGCGGATTTCCGGACAGCGTTCCCGCCTGGTAAACCGGTCCGTCGGGCGAGAGACAATCCATGATCTCCGCGCGGCCACCAAATGCGCCCACTGGCAGGCCGCCGCCAATGATTTTGCCGAGCGCCGTCAGATCCGGCCGGATTTCGTAGAGTTGCTGCGCTCCGCCGCGCGCGACCCGAAAACCAGTCATGACTTCGTCAAAAATCAGGAGCGCGCCGTTTTTAGCGGATTCCTCGCGAACTTGATGGAGAAAATCTTTGCTTGGAAAAAATAATCCGGCGTTGGCGGGAATCGGTTCGAGGATCACGCAAGCTATCTGAGCCTTGTTTTCGCGGAACGCCATGCGCATGGCGTCGATATCATTGAAAGGAAGCACGATCGTTTCATCGGCGATTGCTTTCGGGACACCAGCGCTATCCGGTTGACCGTGAGTGAGCGCGCCGCTCCCCGCTTTCACCAGAAGCGAATCCACGTGTCCATGATAACAACCGGCAAACTTGATGATTTTGTCTCGCTTGGTGAATCCCCGCGCTAACCGCAGGCAGGACATCGTCGCCTCGGTGCCGCTATTGACCATTCGTACTTTCTCGATTGCCGGCATCCAGGCGCAGATCAGCTCCGCCATTTCCACTTCAAACGGATTCGAAATTCCAAAACTAACTCCGCGCTGCGCTGCGTCGCAGACGGCGCTAACGATTTTTGGATGAGCGTGTCCCAGAACCGCCGGTCCCCAGCTGCCGACATAATCGATCAGTTCCCGATCATCGATCGTCCAGATGCGCGAGCCTTGGGCACGATCGACAAAAAACGGGTCGCCGCCGACGCTGCGAAATGCGCGCACCGGCGAGTTCACGCCACCGGGGATTCGCTCTTGCGCGCGAGCAAAAAGTTCTGCAGAGCTGCTGCTCATTTGTGTAGGCGCTTGCGCCAGGGCCTATCTACCGGCCATCGGCGCTTGATACAAGCGCCGCTACATTGATATTGTCCGCTCGCACGCTGGCGGGGTAGCCAAGTGGTAAGGTCGCGGTCTGCAAAACCGCTATTCGCGGGTTCGATTCCCGCCCCCGCCTCATATGCCTGATTTCCAGATGCTTACGATAAACTAATTGATCCATTGAGGACCGAAGTGAGAACAAAGTCAGCAGTGTTCGCAGTTGTGCGAGGATGTGTTGCGATTACGGTTGAGGAACGAAAATAGATAAGAAAAAGAGACTGCGTTTCGGCAAAGTAAGCAGGGGTGGCTGCCCCAGTGGCGTGCCCCGCGATCTCGGAGTAACAACGGCGGCGCATAGCGCGCAGGTCAACGAAATTTTCGAGTCGATCTTGTCCAGCATGGGTGATGCCGTAATTGTGGCGGACCGGGACGAGAAATTTCTGATCTTCAACCCGGCCGCGCAGCGCATGTTCGGCGAAGGCGCGACTGACATCACTTTGGCGGACTGGTCGCGTCGACATGGTCTCTACCTACCGGACAAAGTGACGCTTTTCCCGAGCGAGCAAACGCCTCTGGCGCGGGCGATTCGAGGCGAGGAGACGAACCGTGTCGAAGTGTTTGTCAGACAAGCGCAAGCTTCGAGGGGGCTTTGGACGCGGATTAACGGCCGGCCTTTGCGCGCAGCTAATGGCGAAGTCGTGGGCGGTGTCATTGTCTGCCGGGATATTACCGAAGCGAAAGAAGAGGAATTCTTTCGAGCCGGGCAAAGTCGCGTCCTCGAACTGATCGCGGAGGACGCGCCGCTAAGCGAGATTCTGACGAATCTTGTCCTGCTCATGGAAGGTCAGGCCGAAGGACTGCGCTGTTCCGTCCTGCTTTTGAGTCGTGATGGCATCCACGTCGAGCACGGCGCGGCGCCGAATCTTCCGGAAGTCTACATCAAGGCGGTCGACGGCGCTCCGATTGGAGCGCGCGCCGGTTCGTGCGGCACAGCGATGTACGCGCGCCAGCCAGTCGTTGTGACCGACATGCTGACCGATCCACTCTGGGCAAACTACCGCGACCTCGCGAAAATGTCCGGACTGCGCGCTTGCTGGTCGACCCCGATTCTCTCATCAAAGGGCGAGGTGCTCGGCTCCTTCGCCATGTATCGTCAGGAGCCACGCAGCCCGCGTGCCGAAGAGACGCGACTCACCGAAGTCGCCACCCACCTTGCCAGAATCGCAATCGAGCGGCAACGCGCGCAGGCAGAGTTGCTCGCGCTCAATGCGCAACTGGAGGAGCGAGTGGAAGACCGGACGCGCGAGTTGCGGGAGAAAAACCAGGAAATGGAGGAAGAGCTGCAGATGGCGCGCGAGCTGCAAATCGCCTTGTTGCCACGGCAGTTTCCCAACATCCCGGTCGGCACGCCGACGCATGAGAGCGCTTTAAGTTTTCTCAGTTTCTACTTCCCAACCGGCGATGTGAGCGGTGACTTCTTTAGTGTTTTTCCTGTAGCCGAAAAAGCGGCGGGCGTATTGATCTGTGATGTCATGGGGCACGGGGTGCGTTCCGCGCTCATCACCGGGATAATCCGTGGGTTGGTAGAAGAGCATGCGAAACTGGCAGCCGATCCAGGGGTATTGCTCACGCGCATCAACCGCGCGCTCACCGTAATCCTACAGCAGGCCGGCACGACGATGTTCGCGACCTGTTTTTATGTTGTCGCCGACGTGGAGCGAGCGGAACTGCGTTTCGCTAACGCCGGGCACCCGTGTGCGCTGCACATGCGGCGCAACGGCGCTTCCGCCGAAAAGTTAGACGGCGAGGAAGCGCGTGGCCCGGCCATGGGAATCTTCTCTTCCGTCAACTACCCGACGACAACGCGTTCGATAGCGAAAGGCGACCTCATCATGCTTTTCACTGATGGACTTTTCGAGGTGGAGGATGCGACCGGCGCGTTCTTCAATGAAGAGCAGCTGCGCGCGACTGCCAGTCGTCACGCTGCGTTGGTTCCGGAGGAATTCTTCGATCGGGTGCTGGGCGATATCCGCAAGTGTTCCCGAAGCGGGACCTTCGCGGACGACGTCTGCGTTGTCGGGATGCAGATTCGACGCACCGATTGACACATCGGTGGCCGGTTAATGCGGATCGAGGAACAACTGCTGTCGATTTCTTAGTCAACGGCGGATCTTAGTAACCGTCGTCTTTAACCACCGTCCCGATTTGGCTGCGCGGGCGGTGGAGTCCGAGCGAACGTCAGAATCAGAGATGGCATGAACGCGAGCAACGTTGCCGCGGGCAAAAAGGCGAACTATTCGGATAAGGTTGGCTTTCTATTTAAGTTTTTAGCGAGCCGGGATTTTCTTACGCGTGCGATGCGTGAAGGTTTCCGTGCGAGTTCGGCTTGTTAACGTTTACGGCCGGCAGTTTCCCTCTCTCGCGCGTGGATGGAATGATTTGTTGAGGACCCATCACAATATCGGAAATTGTGACCGCCTCCCAACCGACATTGACGTGACCACGACGAAAACGCCCGCAGGCATGTCTTTGAGAAGCGATGCACCAATTAGCCCCCGAGACGCGACAAAAGCGATCTCTTGGCTCAAAAAAAATTTTGGAAAGCAGATTGCCGCGGCGGTTGAAGGAACTCATTACTCGCTCGACCACATTTGCGGAATCGCCTGTCAAGAGACAGCATATTTCTGGCTTCGACTGATCGATAAGCTTTCAGTAGAAGACGTGTGTGCACGATGTGTTCTTGACGCGAGCGGAGATGCGCCAAATAGCACCCGTAAAGCTTTTCCCTGCGATACCAAAGCGTTTCGAAAAGAATACGGAGACGAACGAACCGACGCATTGATTGAAGAAGCCAACAAAACTCGTGTGTTGCGGGGTTATAGCCGGAAGAACTGGGTATATAAAGGATACGGCCTTTTCCAATATGATTTGCAGTTCGTCAGAGTCGACCCGGATTTCTTTTT
>DATELT010000279.1:0-13450 GCA_035276245.1 Chthoniobacterales bacterium | reverse complement strand
AGCTGAAAGACGGTGAACTCTTTGCCGGCGGCGAAATCGTCCGGAACCTGGTCGCCGACAATTGCGGCAAAGAGCGGGAAGGAATGGCGGAAGGGCACATATTCGCCGAAAGGGACGAGGTGGACCTTGCGATAAAGCTGGGGACCGCCTTCGGACCGAAACAAAAGAGCAGCGTTGTAAACCCGATCCGGTTCTTCGTCGATTGCACCAAGGAGTAAGTCTACCTTGTTCGAGCTGGCGATCTGGCTGACGAAATCAAATGTTTCCTGATCCTCAAGGACGGGTGCCGGCATGGAACTCTCCGGCCAAGCCATCAGTTCGATGTTCGATGCTGACGTGAGCGCCATTTTGCTCAACCGAGAGAACTTATCGAAGATTGTTTGCTTATAGCGGAGATCAAATTTTTCCGCGCGTGGCACGTTTGCCTGAACCAAAGCGACGTGCAACGGTCGCGATGCCGGTCGCGTTTGCACGGCCGTCAGTCCCCATGTGAATACCGCCACCAAGCCGACGAGAGTCAGCGTCAAATCAAAGTGCGGTCGCATCGCGCGCGCGCGAGTTTCCTGCCAAATTCGCCTGGCGGTGGTGGTGAGGATGACATTGCAAAATACGACGAGGAACGTGACGCCCGCGACTCCGGTAAATTCCGCGATCTGGATTAATGGCCACGTCCCATGTAAGGCGACGCCAAGCCCGTTCCAGCCGAAGCCGGTGATTAGCCAACCGCGTACCCATTCCAATGCGACCCACCCGGCCGCGAGGGACACAGCGAGAAACAGATTGTGGCCAGAGCTAAGCCAAGGCGACCTGGCCGACGTTGTTTCAGGCCTGGCCCGCGCGAGCATTTCGCTCCATTTATCGCGCACGACGATCTTGCGAGCCCGCGGCCGCATCTGTCCGCAAAGCCATGCCCAAGCCGCGAAGTACAGGCCGAGATAAAATTGCAAGACGAACCAGCCGAGCACGGAGACGGTCGTAATCCAAAAAAAACACGTCCAGAAAAATGTGAGCCCGGCGATGTATCCAAGCATGAGATCACGCAGCCAGGGACGCTTCGCGTCTTCGCCCGAAAATAAAATCGTCCCACACAGGGGTACCAAAGCGAGCCAGATAAGCCAGGTTTGATCGAATGGCGGGAATGCCGCCGCGGCAAGAAAACCGCTTATAATCGCTGTCAGCCACGGCCAGAGCCGTAGCAATCGTCTCTTCACTTCAACCGCGACGACGTCGCCGATGTTTCTCCTGCTCGCGCCGGCGATAGGGATCAAGCGCGTCCTTGAGGTCGTGCGCATACGACGGATTGACGCGAAAAGAAGCCCGTTCCACGTCTTGCAGCGTTCGAATACTCACTTTGCTGGAGAGAAGATAACCCATCGCCATCAATCCCCTGAGAGTATCGATAAATTCCCCCGCCTCCACTTCTTCGATCCGATCGACCAGGAATTTTCCTCCCATGGCGGTGTTGGTGAGGCCGATTGCTTTTAAGATTGTGATCTCGCCGCCGCTTAATTGAATTTCCCGTCCCACGGCGCAATTCTTGGCGCGAATCCAGCAAATAATCAAGGAGCGACCAACAGCAGCGACGGAATTAGATAAATGGGGCGCTGGAAGATTGAAAAATGAGTGCGAGCGCTACCTATTCACGCTCCATTACTCCATGTTTTCGGTGACCCGCCGCTCCGCATCCTCACGCAGCCAATCCCAAAGAGCGTCGAGCCTCTGGCCGATTTCCGCTCGGGCTCGCGCTAATTCATCGTGCGACAATTTTCCATTCGTCGGCAGTCGCGCGCCAAACAAGTAGTACTTGATCTTGGGTTCGGTTCCTGAACCGCGCACCGCGATACGCGTTTTGTCCGCCAGCTCGAAAATGAGCATCTTCTCTTTTGGAATTTCGTCCCCCTCGATGTCGCGAATCGTCTCTTTTTCGAAATTGCGGATGCGCGTAATCGGGCTGTCTAGCATCTGGCGCGGCGGATTTTCATCGTAGGAAATGAGCAGTCGACGAATTTTCTCCGCCCCATCTGCGCCTTCGAAATAGATCGAGTGATTCTTTTCCTCAAAGTAACCGAACTCGCAGAAAATTTGGTCAAGCAATTCGTCCAAAGTCATTCCCTTCGATTTGGCGTAAGCCGCGACCTCGCAAAACATGATCACGGCAGCATTCCCATCCTTGTCGTGCACGAAATCGGCGCCGCTGTAACCGTAGCTTTCTTCGCTGCCGAAAATATAGAACGACGATTTTTCCAATCGCAGGCTGCGCGTTTCTTCCTCCGACAGCTCCCGGTAATTTGGTGTGGCCGTTTCTTCCTCGTACTTGTTCAATTTCGCACCGTTATATTTAAAGCCGGTGAGCGTATCGACGCAGCGCAATCCGAATTTCTCCGCGATCACTTTCTGCAGGTCACTAGTGACGAAAGTCTTGATGATTACGCCGCGGTGTGCGTTCTCCTTGGTCAAAATTCCACGCTGGAAAAATGTTTTCGCGCGGTACCACGCCAGCACCGAACCAATTTGATTTCCGCTCAGCAATTTCATTTCGCTCGATGCTGCCCGCACAGCTACGCCGAGGCGATCACAATCCGGGTCGGTCGCGGCAACGAGATCGGCTTTTTCCTTTTGGGCGAGCGCGATACCTAATTTTAACGCCTCCGCATTTTCCGGATTTGGCGATTTCACCGTCGGAAAGCGGCCGTCCATTGGGTCCTGCTCCGGAACAATAGAAAAGTTCACGCTGAGCCTTTGCAACATCGGCTTAACGATGACGCTCCCGGTTCCGTGAATCGGAGTGTAAACAATCTTCAAATTGCGAGCTTCGGCGATCACTTCGCGATCCAGCACCAACGTTTCGAGTCGTTCCATATAAGCGCGATCGATTTCCTCACCGACGATCATAATTTCGCCGCGGTCATCTGCTGGCGAATCTTTGGACCCGCGGGAGCGCGTCTCTTCGTCAGAGTTCACCTCGGCGATAATCCCGCTGGCGTGCGGTTCGACTACCTGCGCGCCATCGCTGAAGTAAACCTTGTAACCGTTGTCGGTTGGCGGGTTGTGGCTGGCGGTGATGACAACGCCGGCGTCGGCCTTCAAATAGCGGACGGCGAAGGAGAGTTCCGGAGTCGAGCGCGGGCCATCAAAGACAACGGCATCGCATCCAAAAGTCGCGGCGGTTTCTGCTGCAAGCTGGGCAAATTCTCTCGAGAAATGCCGAGGATCATGCGCGATGACAATTTTCGACCGGCCGGTACAGGCGTTCTTGCTACGCCATTTCCGGACGTAGCTAACCAATCCGCGGGTGGCGCGCGCGACATTGAAATAGTTCATCGCATTGGTGCCAACACAAGGAAATTCAGGACGACCCAGGCTGTTTGGCGTCCCAAGCTCTGCTTTAGTCACAACCTTCCCGATGGTGCGTCCACGCAAGCCTCCCGTTCCAAACGCGAGCGTTTTGTAGAAGCGATTGTTCAGTTCGTCCCATTCCTTTTCTGCGATCAGTTCCCCAATCACGCAGCCGACGAATTCACTCTCGGCGCCAGCTAAAGTTTTGCGGATGTGTTCAGCGGCATCGGCACGCAATTTTCCATCAGTGAGCGCATGATTGATCTGTTGAGTGAGAGTGGACATTGTGTTCGCTATCATTTCGATGCCGAATGGCTTTGCAAGCGTGCCTTGCAGGACATGGTTGTTGGCTTACTACCGGCAGGCTGGTGCGCGCTCTCGCGCGTAAAGAAATTCGATTGCTTGCGCGAAAGTTCCGCGCTTAGTCGTGCTTCGCCCACGATGAACATTCACGAATATCAGGCCAAGGAATTATTGGAAAAATTCGGAGTGGCGACAACGCGTGGCAAGGTCGCCGCCTCGCCGGGCGAAGCAGAACAGATCGCACGCGAATTCGCGCCGGCTGAAGTCGTGGTAAAAGCGCAGGTTCACGCCGGCGGGCGGGGGCGGGGGACTTTCGCCAATGGATTCAAAGGCGGCGTGCACGTTTGCAAGACACCGGAGGAAGCCCGCGAGATTGCGAGTAAAATGCTCGGACAGACGCTGGTCACTCATCAGACCGGACCGGCTGGTCGCATTGTCAACAAGGTGCTGGTGACGGAGGCGGCGCAGATCCAGCGCGAGATTTATTTTGCAATTATTCGCGACCGTCCCACCGCGGCGCCCTTGATTGTGGCGAGCACGGAAGGCGGTGTTGAAATCGAAACGGTAGCCGCCGAGTCACCAGAAAAGATCATTCGCGAATCGGTCAGCCCACTAGCCGGCTTGCAGCCCTTTCAAACGCGCAAACTGGCGAAGGAGCTTCAGTTTGAATCATCACAATTGAAGGCGGCCTCGAAATTATTCGACGGCTTATATCGCGCCTTCGTCGGACTGGATTGCGCGCTGGTGGAAGTTAATCCCCTGATCGTTACTCCGAAGGGAGAGGTGCTCGCCCTGGATGCAAAATTTAACTTCGATGATAGCGCGCTGTATCGGCATCCGGAAGTCGCAGCCATGCGCGACACTGCGGAGGAAGACCCGCGCGAGGTGGAAGCATCGAAGCACGGGCTTAATTACATCGGATTGGATGGAAATATTGCCTGTCTCGTTAACGGTGCCGGACTCGCCATGGCGACGATGGACATCATCAAGTTCTATGGCGGCAATCCAGCTAATTTTCTCGATGTAGGTGGCAGTGCCACGGAAGAGCAGGTAACGGACGCTTTCAAAATTCTAATCGCGGACAAAAAAGTGGAGGCGATTTTGGTCAACATTTTTGGTGGAATCATGCAATGCGACGTGATTGCGCAGGGGATTATTAACGCCGCCAAAACCGTGCACCTCTCGGTGCCACTGGTTGTGCGACTGGAAGGAACGAACATGGAGAAGGGCAAACAGTTGCTTAAAGAAAGCGGCCTGGCCCTGATCACCGCAGATGATCTGGCTGATGCAGCGGAGAAAGCGGTGAAGGCAGCAAGAACTCAATAGGGATGATGAAAATTAACGGACTCGCTTTTGTCGGCACACCGGTCACTGACATGAAACGTGCGCGTTCTTTTTACGAAGACGTTCTTGGCCTCAAGATTTTGGAAGAAATGATGGGCGGAAAGTGGGTGGAGTATTCGCTTGGCAATAATACACTCGCCATCGCCAGTGTTGGTTCGGACTGGCTACCTTCCGATCAAGGGACCGGCGCCGCGCTGGAGGTGGAGAACTTCGACCTCGCGATAAAATGGTTGAAGGATCGGAAAGTGCCGTTTTCGACCGAGCCGTTTGAGAGTCCGTGCTGCCGTATGGCGATTATCAAGGACCCGGACGGAAACCAGATTGTCATTCACAAATTGAAACCAGAAAACGAGAAAGAACCCTGCGTATGATTAAAGAAGTAGCCTTTGTCGCGATTGCCGTCTCGGATGCCGAGCGCGCACGCAAATTTTATCAGGAAACACTAGAGTTGAAGCCGTCCAGAAGCCAAATGGGAGGAGCATGGGTCGAATATGATTTCGGTGAGACTACAATCGGTGTCGGCTGTCATCCGGCTTGGCAGCCTTCGCGTGACGGAACAACGGTCGCTTTCGAAGTCGATGACATGGACGCCACGATCGAGAGACTGAAATCGCGCGGAGTCACCTTTGATATTCCAAAAACCGAGACACCGGTTTGCTGGATGGCACAGTTTCGCGACCCTGACGGCAACAAGCTGGTCGTTCACAAGAGGAAAAAATGACGAGCCTGAACGTAGCCTCGGCCTTATGGCGCGACTTTTCATCAGTTGAGGCTTCGTCATTAATTCGTCATTCGTCATTCGTTATTCGCTTGCCGCGCCGTAGCTCGGCGAAGGCGGGTCGTTCTCACCATGTCTGTATTGGTCGATAAGAACACTCGCCTCGTGGTCCAGGGAATCACCGGCACCGCCGGTGCCTTTCATACGCGCCAATGCATGGAGTATGGAACTAATGTAGTCGCCGGCGTGACGCCGGGAAAAGGCGGCCAAGAATTCGACAACAAAGTTCCTGTCTTCGACACGGTCGAGGAAGCGCGAAACAAAACCGGTTGCAATGTCTCAATGATCTTTGTGCCACCGGCGGGCGCGGCCGATGCCATTCTTGAAGCCGCTGACGCTGGGGTCGAGCTGGTTGTGTGCATCACGGAGGGCATTCCAGTGATGGACATGATGCGCGTGAAAGCGCAGATGGCCGGAAAGAAATCGCGCCTGATTGGTCCGAATTGTCCCGGGATCATCACTCCCGGAGCGGCCAAGATCGGTATCATGCCGGGTTACATTCATAAACCCGGAAAGATCGGCGTCATTTCCCGCTCAGGAACGCTAACGTATGAAGCAGTCTGGCAGCTAACGAGTCGTGGACATGGACAATCGACCTGCATCGGAATTGGCGGGGATCCCATTAACGGCATGTCACATCTCGATGCCGTCAGGATCTTCAATGACGATCCCGGAACCGAAGGGATGATTCTGATTGGCGAAATCGGCGGCTCGGCCGAAGAAGAAGCCGCTGCATGGATGAAGGATAATTGCCGCAAACCGGTCGCGGCTTTCATCGCCGGTGTGACCGCGCCGCCCGGCCGCCGGATGGGACACGCTGGCGCCATTGTCTCCGGTGGCAAGGGCACGGCTGAGGGGAAAATCGAAGCACTCAAGGCCGCCGGCATTGCCGTAGCCGAGACACCGGCAACAATGGCGGATACGCTCATTGCGCGAATGAAGCGCTGAGCTACTTTCGCTGAAATGTCCGAATTGCAAAAAACAGGACCTGGGCCGCAGCCAAAGGCAGCGAATGTCTCCCGTGGCTTGGAAGGCATTATTGCCAATACGACGCGATTAAGCGACGTCATCGGCGATAAGGGTCGGCTCGTTTATTCCGGTTACGACATCAACGATCTGGCCGGCAAAGTCGACTACAAGGAAGTCGTCTACTTGTTGTGGAAAGGAAAATTACCCAACCGGCGCGAGCTCGACGACTTTACTCGTGCCTTACGGGCCGAGCGGCAATTGCCAGAACCGGTTATCGAGTTCATAAAGTCGGCCCCAAAAGATGCCGATCCTATGGACGTTATGCGCACGGCCATCTCGATGCTGGGACTCTATGATCCGGACATTCACAAAGAGGCGACACGGGAAATTAACGAGCGACGCGCTCGGAGTATCACTGCCAAAATTGGAGTGATTGCCGCTTATTTTCATCGCGCCCGGCAGGGAAAATCTTTGCCACCGGTGCGCGACGACCTGACCGAGGCTGAACATTTCCTCTATTTAATATGTGGTGAACCGCAGCCCAAGGAAGCAACTGACGCGTTGGATGTCGCTTTTGTCCTGCACGCCGATCACGGGATGAATGCATCGACGTTTAGCGCCCGGGTGACAATTTCGACTCTGAGCGACTTTTATTCCGCCATCACTTCAGCCATCGGGACTCTGAAAGGGCCATTGCATGGCGGTGCGAACGAAGGCGTCATTCAAATGCTGCAGGAGATTGGTGACGAGCAAAACGTGGACGCCTACATCGAGAAGCAGCTGGCGCAGAAAAAGAAAATCATGGGCATTGGCCATCGCGTTTACAAAACGCTGGACCCGCGTGCGCCACACTTGCGCGCAATGGCGAGAAAGCTGAGCGAGAAAATCGGCGAACCGAAATGGATCCGGATGTCGGAACGGATCGCTCAGTTGATGAAAGAGAAGAAAAATCTGAACGCTAACGTCGATTTCTATTCCGCGACCGTTTATTACTCGTTAGGTATTCCGACCGATCTTTTCACACCGATCTTTGCCATTGCCCGGTGCTCCGGCTGGTGCGCGCAAGTGCTGGAGCAACTGGAAGACAATCGTCTCTACCGGCCGTTGAGTCAGTATGTCGGTGAGCCAGTTGGCAAACAGGTCGTCCCGATCGACGAACGCGACTAGGCGACAGAGACACCTTCTTAGTCGGCGGCTTTAGCAAGTCGATTGAATTCGTCGTTATCTCATTTGCCCGCACGGTAGTTGTGCCGCCTTCCAATCCATCGCCATGCGAATTCGCGAACGTCCGCTGGGGTGATCGAAAAAAATAAATTCCTCCAATGGGCCCGGCTCCATCTTGCGATATTTTCCCAGCTTCAACGCAACCATGGCTGCGGCGTCGGGCTCCCGCGCTGTATTAATGGCAAACGCATCCGCTTCCCGTTCAATATTGCGACCTATCGTATTCGAGATCGGCGTCAGGAAGAATCCGTAAGTGGCAAAGATCAACACCAACAGCGGGAATCCCGCCGGATCAGCGATTCCGCTTACGCCCCACGCCGGTCCGCGTTTTCCAATCACCCGATTGAATATTATCGCCGCCAGACTGAAACCGATGAAAATGAAGATGCCGAGAAATGTTGTGCCCTTGGCGCCGTGATTCAAAACGTAATGACCCATCTCGTGCGCCATCACTTCGCGAATCTCGGGCAGCGTGCATTGATTCAATAGATTATCATTAAGGGCGATTCGGGTCGTGCCGGCCAACCCCGAAACGTTTGCGCTCACTCGCTTGGTTTGTCGCGACTGATCTACGACAAAAACTTGCGTGACCGGAATCTGGTTCGCGCGCGCCAGAGCGAGAATTGGATCACGAATTTTTGGATCGGTCAGCAGGGTGTACTTGTTAAAGATCGGTTCGATCAGGACTGGGGCGGCCATGTTTCCAATCGTGACCAGAATGATTCCAAACACCGTTCCCCAGATCCACCAGGTGCGTTCTGTCGCCTGGAAAATACGGTAGAGAATCGCGAGAGAGATCGCCAGAACGACGATAGCAATCTCGAGAGCATTGATCCATTCGCTGAACCATGCCCCAAAGGTTTGATTGGACATGCCATACTGATGTTCTCGCACGAAACCTTGGTAAAAATTCAACGGAAAATTCAATATCCCCGTAATTAGGGCAAACCCAGCTGCGTAAAGACCAGCCTGAATTGGCCTAAATCTCGTTAGTCTGGCAGCCAGATCGCGAATTCGTGCGGAAAGCCTGGTGGTTAGGAGGAGGAAGGCAATCGCAGCAGTAAGCAGAAAATTCCAAAGAATCAGCCAATAACCACCTTCGAAATATGCATCTGAGCGCGCTTTTTCATCCAGTGGGATGGTGTCAAGCCAGGCGCGAGTCGCTGCTGCCGGATCGATGATCCCGGTTGGAATCGTCAATGTCTGAGGTGAAGGGGTTGGAGTTTCCTGCGCGGACAAACTGTTTAAGGGACAAGCGATCGCAACTATGAAAATGGTGACGCGAACGATCATTTTAAGAGTCTGGCGCGATTAAGTTGGATGGAAAGTCTGGCGGAACGCTACCAGAAGCGCGACTTTTTTATCGACGATTTCCGGTATTTTGTTTTTCCTTCAGTTGTGAAGGTCGGCCTCCTCCTGACTTGCCTTTTGGCCGTCAGCGTCTACGCACAAAATGTCGAGCCGACTCTTTGCGGACCGTATCCGAAAAACTACAAGGAAATTGTCTGGAACTGGCTCCAAGGAACGCTGCTCGATGCCGACAGCGCGAAAATTGAATGGCAAGGTGATCCGAAGCCAGCCGATCTGGGTAAAAACGGAGAGCACATTTATGGGTGGCTGGTAGAGTTTCGAGTGAACTCCCGCAATCGCTTTGGCCAATACACCGGTAAACAATCCCATGGCGCCTTGATTCGCGATGATCAAGTGATTATGGGAACCGGATTTGGTTACGGGAAGTAAATAGGCAATGAGGGACGCGATGCCCATTGGTCCAGGCCGTGTTACAGGAAAGAAAGCTTGGCACGGAGCAGAAGACCGCCTCATAATGACCTCTCCCATGGATCCCGGCGCTCTGTCGCCCTTTATTTGCAGTCGGCACACCCCGGCAGAGCGGGGCGACTACAACCGCCGAATCTAAACAATGACCAAATACTCGGTAGCAACAAAACACTCTGACCACTTGCCAAATCGCCCGCGCCAGTCATCCGAGGGCGGGCAAGCGCTGGTTTTTATTATTATCGTCATCGTCGTCATTGGGGCCGGCCTGTTTTTTCTCAATAGCATGCGGAACGACGCGAAAGTCGAGGGCGAACGTTTCGCTCGTGAACTGATTGAAAAGTGCGCTTTCCAGCACGACGTAAAATGGCTCCACAGCAAGGTCGCCTCGGATCGCCGAGTGACCTTACCGCCAGCGATGGATGATCAATTCATCTATTACCTGACCAAACTTGGCGTCCCGGATCGGAATTATAAGCTGGACGGTCAGTTGGAGTTTGACAGTTACTTCGTTTCGCCGCACGGCAGCTACAAAACCATCCTCACGTATCCCACCCAGCATGCTACCGTGAACTTCGCCATTGCGCGCCCGAGCGGTATCTGGTTGGTCACCGATTTTGGCGTTACCTACGAGCGCCCGCCGGAATAGGCCGCACGGGTTAGGCCAGCAACTTTTCCAATTGATCAAGACATAGCTGCGACCATGTCTCCAGTGTCGCTCGACGCTTCAGCAATTCCTCTCGAGCGAGAAATTCCAGATTCGTAATCATTGCCTCACGTTTTTCGACTTTTGGTTCATCGAGTTTGAAAACATGGACCACGCCCAGGTGAACACGGCCGACTTCGGTGGTATCATCGTTCAACAGCGCCACAATGCGATCGTCGAAGGTTGTTTCGATTCGAATCTCTTCATTCACTTCGCGTTGAACCCCGGCCCGATAAGCTTCCTCGTCCCAAGCAAACAACGATTCGTCGGTGTCATTCATATGTCCACCGATTCCGATTGATCCCTTTGCAACCAATCGTTGTTCGCCCGCCTTTTTTCCGCGCACGTAGTACAGCACACGATCGCGGTGGGCGACGATAACGTATGGGATAATTTGTTTGTGGGTGGGATCGTTCTCAGCTGCGGCACGCGACAAAAAGAAATTGTTCCCGCGAGATAGAAGTGCGCCGAGATAACGCTGCGGATCGAAGATTAATCCCTGAAACGCGCCCAACTCATCGAAAAGGCTGCGTTTGACCACCAGGATGTTTTCACTCGCCAAATTCACGCTTCCCGGCACGAGCGCTAAAATGATAACGTGAACCCAACCTGTGGCCCAAAAAGATTCAGACTGGGGTTCGGATCAGTCTGGCCGGCATTCGAAAGATGTTGGTAGAGCACTCCGAGTTGGCCGCTGAAACGGTCACTGAACTGATACGACAAGCCGGCGGCACTTAGAACATTGAAAGTGAAATCCTGTCCCTGCCCACCGAATCGCTCGGGCTGGCTGTCAATGAAGCCAAGTCCGAGGCCGCCGGAAAAATAGGGAACGATCCGGCTTCCCGGCTGGACAAAGTTGTAACGTAATCCCAGGTTCATTCCGAAGTAATGATTCTCTATCCCGCGAATTATTGGCTCGGCCAGGAAACTCAGGTAAACTTGATTGTAACCTCGAAAGAATCCCGCCTGATCGAGATAATTGCCCCAGCGAACGCGCGCGGTTAGAAAATTCGCGCTGATCTCATAATTGGCAGGCGGATTAATAGCCCCAAACAGATAGGCAGTCTCGAGTGCGAAATCGACGCGAGGCGGTTCTTCCGAAACAGTGGAACTTACGCTGCCATCGGTTCCGGTGAACGCACACGGCGCCATCGCCGCGGCCAAAGCGATTATCATCCCCACCCGCCATCTCATGAGCCGATCACGATAAAAAGAACGACATTGTTTGCAATGGCCGCGCTGTACTCGGTATCGGTGATGCCGGTTTTCGATTTTTTGTCACGTCAAGCGAAGCCGGGACACCTCCAATTATTTAGCCAATCGTTAGAGGTCCCCCATTACGCTCGGAAGATAAAAAGAGAAACACACTTGTTACATCCAATCGGACAAGTCTGGCGGCAGCGGACTCGACCAGTCGCGCTGGTCATCAATTCGCAACCGCGAAGCGTGCAACGCATGTCGCTCCAGCAACAACTTACTTGATAATTCATCTGTCCACCCAGTTTCGATAAACCGAAGATACAAATTTTCATCCACTCCGTAGATTTTGTCGCCAACAACCGGATGCTCGAGTGACGCGAGGTGCACGCGAATTTGGTGTGTCCGCCCCGTTGACGGTTGCGCCTTCACCAAGGAAAACGACTCGCCGTTTGTCGTGTGTTTATGGAACCGTCTCAAAACCTCAAATTCCGTCACGGCTTCCGCACCGCGCGGGTGAATCGTTTGCTTCAAATAAATTTTTGACTGTTCGAACTTGCCTTGCCGGACAATCGGTGCGTCGACCGTTTTGCTTCCCCAATCGGGCCAGCCCCAGACGATGGCGTGGTATTCCTTGGTTACCCGACGGGTGTGCATGCAAAGCCCGAATTCACGCGCGGCTGTCGTCGTCTTTGCCACCAGGACAACGCCACTGGTCTCCCGATCGAGCCGATTAACGATGGATATCTGTCCACCGACGGCGATCTCAAAGGCGAGCAAGTGGCGTAATTCTGCCCAAAGAGTCACTGCGCCATCCGGCTTGGAGGGGTGCACCAGCAAAAGCGGAGGCTTATCGATAACAATGTAATCGTCCGTCTCGTCGATGATCTTGAAATCGCGACGCTCGTGTTCGGAATTTGGGCCGTTCACAATTGTGGCGGACAGTAGCACACGCATTCAATGCCCGTCCCACTCGGACTCGATGTGGCCAACCCGAAAGCTTTCGGGGTTGGTGTCGCTTCCGGAGATCGACAAGCTGCGAGCTTATCGGCCGAGGTCCGAGCCGGACTGGCAATGGCTGGAAGCCTAACTCCCAATACCCGCCGCCCGAGCTGGACTCATTATCGGCCCATTTCGCGCCTTGACCTGCTCGGCTAACGCAGGTTACCTAGCGGCTCAATCATCCCGCAGACCGTGGAACTCAAAGACATCAAAGCCATCATCGATTTGATGCGGAAAAACGATCTTTCCGTCTTCGAAATGGAGAAGGACGGGTTCCGTTTGAAACTGCAAAAGGGAATTGGCGAACAACCGATTCCGATGATCCCAGCGCCGCACGCATCGGTAGTTCCAAACGGACCAGCAAATGCCGCCACGTCGCCGCCGAGTGTCGCCGCGCCGCCACCAGAGGCATCGCATTTGCGCGATATCGTTTCGCCAATGGTTGGGACATTTTATCGCGCAGCTTCGCCCGACGCGTCTCCATTCGTCGAGCTCGGCAAGGAAGTAACCGAAGAAACGGTCGTCTGTATTATCGAAGCGATGAAAGTAATGAATGAAATTAAGGCCGAGACCAATGGGGTAATCGCAGAGATTGTGGCGGAGAACGGTAAGCCGGTGCAATTTGGCCAGGTGTTATATCGCGTGCGATGAAGCGCATTTGTAGGGCGGGCGCTCCGCCTGCCCGAGGACGGCGCGGCAGTCAAAGGCGGCAAGCGCAGCGCTTGCCCGAATATCATGTTTGAGAAAGTTTTAATCGCGAATCGTGGCGAGATCGCCTTGCGTGTCATTCGCGCTTGTCGAGAACTGGGTATTCG
>DATELT010000278.1:0-2901 GCA_035276245.1 Chthoniobacterales bacterium | reverse complement strand
CGCGCGGCGCCACGAGACGATCATTTAGCGGTAGCGCCAAGACAATCACGATTCTCACGCCGCGCACAATTCGCGTGCCTTCTTTACATCGGCGGCAATTTGTTTCCCGAGCGCCTCGACACTTTCGAATTTTTTCTCGGGGCGGAGGAACTGGACGAATTTGATTTCGATATCGGCGCCGTAGATGTCCCGATGGAAATCGAGAAGATAAACTTCCATCATACGCTCGGCTTTATCGCCTGAAACGGTGGGTCGGAACCCGACATTTACGACACCGTGATGCAACACGCCTTCCAACCAAGCCTCGACAAAATAAACCCCGTTGGGAGGAAACTGCTCACTGTGCGCGCTTAGATTCGCGGTCGGGAAACCAAGCTGCCGCCCGAGTTTTGTCCCTTCCCTAACGGTCCCGAGGATGGTGTAGTCGCGACCGAGCATCGCGGCCGCGCCTGCGAAATCGCCCCGCTCAATTCGCGAACGAATGACGGTACTACTCACAACCGCGCCATTCACCTTCACTGGTTGGATTCCGACCACATTAAAATCGTGTCGAAGACCGAGCTTTCGCAGAAGCGCAAGATTGCCGGCCCGGTCCTTTCCGAACGACCATTCATGGCCAACACAAATTTCGCGCAATGGCCTGGAATGTTCGGTGAGCTGCAAGACAAAATCCTCGGCCTCGGTCTGCGCGAAATTTTTGTCGAACGGTATGATCAGGAGATGACCAACCCCATATGCGCGGATAAGCGCGATCTTATGCGATGTTGAGGTAATGAGATGCGGCGGATTCTCTGGACGCAAAACCTTGGCCGGATGCGGATCGAAGGTAACCACAACCGGGGTTCCATCCCGGGAATGGGCATGACGCGCCGAAGTAGAAATGACCGCCTGATGTCCGAGATGCACGCCGTCGAAGGCGCCGATCGCGAGGAACAAGGGTCCTTCTAATTTCGCCAGGTCGGAAGTCGAACCAAGGATTTCCATTACGAAAATGACCCGCCCGCACCGAGGCTATGGCGCGGCAGGCGAACAAAGGACGATGAGGCTCCTGAGTGGCAAATAACCGAGAGGTGCCAAGGAACGGCTGTCTCCGACTGCCGCCCGCTGATAACTAACAAGCTTCGAATTGGTCGTCGCATTCGAGGTCTACTCAAGATTCGTCATTTTCTTCATGCTCCCCTCATCCGTGAAACCTGCGGAAGTGAAAGCACGCGTCCCTTGATTTCGAATGGTTCGGCCGTTCTAATTTCATCAACTGTAAACGCATTCGCGACGTCGAAGCGACCGGATTTTATTCGACGCAGCGAATAAAGATGTGCACCGCAGCCGAGCTCCGCACCGATGTCGTGCGCATAGGTGCGAACGTAAAAGCCTTTGCTGCAAACGACGGTGAAATCAATCTCTGGCAGTGTCACGCGATCAATTGAATATCGATAAATGTGCACGAGCCTCGGTTCGCGTTCGACCGTTTTCCCCTGGCGGGCGAGCTTGTAAAGGGGAACCCCGGCTTGTTTGATCGCGGAAACCATTGGCGGGGTTTGATAGAAATCGCCGCGGTACCTTTCAAATGCAGCGCGGATTGTTTTCTCTTCGAACGGGGGCACTTCACGGCATTCGATCACTTCGCCGTCTTTGTCCTGCGTGTTTGTGATAACCCCGAGCATCATGGTGCCGGAATATTCCTTGTCTTCGGCCATGAGCAGGTCCTGAATCTTTGTCCCGCGCCCAAGTGTAAGAAGAAGTAAGCCGGTCGCGAGCGGATCGAGCGTGCCGCAATGCCCGACTTTCCGGATTTGCAGACGCCGCCGCACCAGCGCCACGACATCGTGCGATGTCATACCCGCAGCCTTGTCTACCAGCAGAACGCCGTCAGGTGTTGCGCTCGATTGCTGCACAAGCTTTCTCGACGATTCTTTTCTCTACCTCCGACAGCGCCCCGGGCACACGCGCCCCGGCGGCGAGAACATGACCACCACCGCCAAACTCTTTGCAAATTGCGCAGACATCGACCGCTTCATTTTTCGACCGCATGCTTACGCGCACTTTCCCATCAGTTAGTTCTTCGAAGAAAATTGCTACAACGACGCCACGAATGGCGCGCAAATGGTCGATCAACCCTTCGTTGTCCTCTGGGAGAACCCCAAGCGCCACCGCGGCCGTCTGACTCAAACTAAACCACGCCAGCTTCCCATCGCACCCGAAATGCATCGTGCCCAGCAGCTCGCGGAGTAGTTCGATGCGTCGGCGGGGGAAGTTTTCGTAAAGCAACTGGCTGACTCGTCCAACATTGACGCCGCATTCCACCAGTTCCGCCGCAATCTTGAACGTGCGCACTGTCGTATTGGGATACTGAAACGAACCGGTATCGGTTGAAATCGCGGCGTAAAGGTTTTCTGCAATTGCGGGTGTCATCGGAAATTTCTGGTTCTTCAAGAACTCGTAGAGAATCTGGCCGGTGGCAGGGGCCGTCGGATCGATGTAAACGAGATCGCCGTAGCGCGGATTACTAGGATGATGATCGATATTGATCCAAAGCTTGGCGCTCCGAACAGCGGCAAGAGTAGTGCCGAGACGATTCTGCACTGCCGTATCCAGCGCGATGCCGACGTCAAAATCTTCCGGCGCACTCGGCGGCGTGGTCAATAACTCCGCCTTCGCCAGAAAATTATATTTCTCCAGCATACCATCTTCATTCCAGGCCTTGGCCTCCTTGCCGAGTTCCCTCAGGGATAGGGTGAGCGCGAGCGTGCTGCCGAGCGCGTCGCCATCCGGTCGCACATGGCTAAGCACGGCAAATTTGTTGTACTGACGCAGCACCCGACCAATTTCGGCAAATTTGGCGTCCCGCTCGTTCACGCTTTGTTCTCGCGTTTCGAATCGATTTCCTGCATGATTTCGATC
>DATELT010000277.1:0-8806 GCA_035276245.1 Chthoniobacterales bacterium | reverse complement strand
GTTTGGCTTTACGGAGACGGGGATTCCTTCGCAGGGAAAAATTCTACTGGTGTGGGCGTGGCCGACCCGTCGGGTGCGGGATTCGACGTTTCCTTGTCCAGCGTTGCCGTTAGATCCTTTTGAATTTCGGGATATTCGCCGAGGTGATGTTTTTCACAGGAAATGGAAAAGAGAAGGGCCGCGCCAGTAAAAATGATGCCGGCGCATCGTTTGAAGCTCATGAATTGGGGGGAACATTAACGAAGAATTCCGCGATGACGCAACCAAAACAATGGCCTCACACTGAGTCGACAAGAACACCAAGCGAGATTTCCCAGACTTACGGTCGTTTCGGAGAGGACGCGCTTTACATGCCGCTCCGGCTCGGTCCGCTTTCGGGACGAGCGGAAGCTGATTGGAGGCCCGGCGGCCGCCGAACCGTTTTGTTTTGGTCGGCAGTTAGAAATACCACTGCTTGAGATACACCTTACGGCGCCAGGATATAGACTTCGACCAAGGCGTTGCCGGCGCTGTTGTTCTTCCCTCGCACGATCGCAGGGCTGTTGCCGCTCGGGCGTACCGCAATAATGGCTGATTCCAAATCATAACGATCTCGCGCAAGTAAAGATCAGTGCGCAACGGAGCCCGCGCCACCCAGCCCGAAATCCCTAGTCGAGACCGAGCCACTGAATGGCTCATAAACGGCGCCATTGACTTCCGACTGGAAATGCAGATGCGGCCGTACTGTTGCCGTTGCTGCCAGTTAATTCGATTCTGCTGGCCCCGCCTTTACCATTTGGCCCACACTGACCGAGACGCTGTTACTCTTCATGTGGAAGTAGGTTGTCGTTTGGCTGGCGCCTTGACTCAGCTTCACCTAGTTCGCCGGTGAATTGTTGGTTGAGGTATTCATGTCGAACTCACCATCATGCGCTTCAATGACGGTGCCATCGAGGACGGCGAAGATGGGGACGCCGATGGCCTGCGCGGCAAACCTGAAATGTCGCTACCGGAGCCGTTGTGACTGTTATCGGTATAATCACTGCTATTGAACGCGGAATCCCCGCAGTGGTATCGACATCGACGAAATTGTTCAGAAACAGGTCGTCAAGAAATTTCGCCCTGCGGATAAAATGAATATGGAGGCCCCGGCTGGACAGCATAAAAGCTGGCTCAAAAGGACGATGAATGAATAGGCGACGTATCTTTCCCCGGTAGATTTCATATTTCCCTGATTGCAAGACGCGCCCGATCATGGCCCCAAAACAGACATGATTTTCTAGGTTTTTCTGTAAGGCTCTATCGACATCAACAAGGGCAACGGCTGACAAGGCTTTAGCCTCAGCCGCAAGCACTTGCGACTTGAGCGACAGAAAAACCTTCAACTTAAACGCCAAAAATAGTAAATTTTACGAGATGGAAGTTTCTCCCGACAATTCTGCCGACATCACTCAAACCTTGGAGCGATGGCGTGACGGCGATCGCGATGCCGCCTCACATCTGATGCGGCTCGTTAACCAGGAACTGCGGGCACGGGCGTCCGATTACGTCCGTCGGGAACGCCAGGCGCTGCAGGCAACTGCTCTTGTACACCAGGCTTACTTGAAGCTGGCAATTCAAGATCAGGTCACCTCGAAGAACCACGCTCATTTCTGCGCTATCGCGGCGAGCTTGATGCGTCGCATCTTGGTGCAGCACGCCCGTGACTGCAACGGGCAAAAACGCAGCGGTCTGGGGGCCAAGGTTTACCCGAATGAAACGCACGGATCGCATCAAAATGGCATCCCCGACGTGATCGCGTTGGATGAGGCATTAGAACGATTTGGGCTCGCTTATCCGCGGGCGAGCGCAGTCGTAGAGATGAAGTTCTTCGGCAGAATGGGCACGCGGGAAATCGCGGAGGTCTTAAATGTTCCGGAAGAGGCGATCCTGGGCGATTGGAGTTTCGCTAAGGATTGGCTTTCACGCACATTGACGCAAAATGCAGGCAACCAAGCTGGGCGGATCGCGCGCCTGTTCAAGTCGATCTCAGAATGCAGCGAAGAAGAGCTGGCAGAGTTCGTCAGGATACCATCGCGGAAGTGATCTGGATTTTCCGGCGGCGTCAAATCGAGCCTCGTACGCTATAATACCGCGTGGCCCAATTGTAGGCTCTTTTTGGCCCGCTGCGTCACGGCTTCGGCCGTCAAATCGCTGGGTATTGAATTGAAAGGCGCGCGGGTGGGATTACTATCCCCACAAAGTGGCTCGGTCGGCAAAGAACAGCGCGTGGAATGAAGTCTTCGCCATCATTCTGCTTCTCACCGGCACTCTTCTCTTCTTCGCGTTGATTTCTTATAGCCCGCGTGATCTGCCTTCATGGGTGCCATGGAGTTATCTGTCGCCGCCGAACCGGCCAGCACAAAATTTCATCGGTCCATTCGGCGCCATCTTCGCCAGCATTTTCTATTTACTCATCGGCGCGGCCTCTTATTTTCTTGCTGCCGTCCTGCTCGGCTTCGGCGCCGCGAAACTTTTCTATCCGCGTTTGCGCGTACTGACACGTGTGCCCTGGATTGTCCTGTTCCTCCTTTCCGGGGCGTGTCTATTGCAACTGCAGACCCGCTATTTCTTCGAATGGACGAAACTAAACATCCAGGGCCCGGGCGGATCGATCGGTTATTTCTTTGGCAAAAAACTATTGCTGGGCGCGATGGGCGACGTCGGCTCGATGATTCTTCTCGCCGGCATTTATGTCAGCGTGCTCATTTTGATGACCGGATTGCGCCCGATCCATCTTGTCCGCGAAACGGTCGGCGGCATTCGCAATACCGTGGTTCGTTTTCGCGAATGGCGATTGCGCCGCGAAATGCGCCGCGCCGATATCAAGGGTCAGTTGGCAATTAGCGAGCGCGAGCTGGCCAAGCAACGCCGGCTAATTGAAAAGCAGCTAAAGAAAAAGGGCGCACCTATTCCCGAGAAAATGGTCGTGCCGCCAGAAGAACTGGTTGGTCGTCCGAAACCGAAAGTTGTCGACACCACGGCGCTGCCAGAAGAGATGGCGTTGCCGCCGCGGAAAAAACCGTCGCTCGCGCAATTGCAACCGTCGAAGGTAAAACCGTCAGTCCAAATGACGGAAGCGCGCAAATTCGACGCCGAACATTACGTGCTTCCGAACATAGACCTGCTCGATGAACATGATCCCGAAGGCCGCGGCGGAACAGACCTGTCCGAACTCGAAAAGGTGCAGGAAGTTTTGATTGAGACGCTCGGGCAATTCGGCATCGCCGTTGCTGCTGGCGACATCACCAAGGGACCGACGATCACACGTTATGAAGTTTATCCTGCCAAGGGAGTGCGGGTGGACAAAATCGTCTCGCTCGAGCGCGATTTGGCGCGGGCTACCCGGGCCGAACGGATCAACATTCTGGCACCAATACCCGGCAAGGACACGGTCGGAATTGAGATCGCAAACACCCGCAAAATCAAAGTGACATTGCGCGAATTGATGCAATCAGCCGATTGGGAAGAAGCCAAGGCGCGCTGCAAAATTCCGCTGGCGCTGGGCAAGGACGTTTACGGTAACGTTATCATTGCCGACCTAGCGCAGATGCCGCACCTGCTCATCGCGGGAACGACCGGCAGTGGCAAGAGCGTTTGCATCAATGCCCTTATCTCCAGCATTCTCTTTCGGTTCACCCCCGAAGAACTGCGTTTCATCATGATCGATCCCAAGGTGGTGGAGATGCAGATTTACGAAAAATTGCCCCACCTGGCTTTCCCAGTAGTGACGGATCCGAAAAAGGTGCTGATCGCGTTGCGCTGGTTGAACGACGAGATCGATCGGCGTTACAAGATTTTCGCGCGGGCAGGGGTTCGCAACATCACCAGCTTCAATGCCCGGCCGCAGAAGAAAAGGCAAAAGGATTTGGATGATGTCGATGCCGCCGTCTCTCACCGCAGAGAAGAGGATTCTGCCCCGAATGCTTTCGGGGCAGCTAGAATCCGCGTCCCGCGCGAGGACGAACTGATCATTCCCGACAAGCTTCCGTACGTTGTCCTCATAATCGACGAACTGGCGGATTTAATGCAGACCGCGCCGGCTGACGTTGAGAACGCGATCGCACGGATGGCTGCGATCGCGCGCGCCGCCGGGATTCATCTGGTTTTAGCAACACAGACGCCGCGAGCCGACGTCATCACCGGGGTGATCAAGGCGAATGTCCCGAGCCGGATCGCTTTCCAAGTCGCAAGCAAAATCGATAGCCGTGTGATTCTTGATGAAAATGGCGCCGACCGGTTGCTTGGCCAGGGGGACATGCTCTATCTGCCGCCCAGTACATCGCGGCTGATCCGCGCCCAAGGTGTGTTGGTGACAGACGAAGAGATTCGCGAGCTGGTAGAGTTCGTGTCTGGACAAGGTGCACCGGCGTTCGATACCGCAATGCAGGAAAAACTCCAGGCGGGAGCCACCGCGGAGGAAGATGTTACAGAGGAAGACGAAGAACTGGTGGAGAAATGTCTCGAGATCATTCGTCAGGAGAAGCGCGCTTCCACTTCCTTATTGCAGCGTCGATTGCGACTTGGGTATACCAGGGCCGCGCGAATCGTTGATATTCTCGAACAGCGCGGTATTTTAGGTCCCGGCGAAGGGGCGAAGCCGCGCGAGATTCTGGTCGACCTCGACGCCGCTGTGTAGCCGGCAAGAGATAAAATGTCCATCGAAGGACTCGGCAGAAAATTCCAGGAAGCGCGCAAGGCGCGCAATCTCTCACTTGAGGAGGCCGCCAGGCTAACGAGAATTAGACAGTCGCGCCTGGCCGAGATTGAAGCCGAGGATTTCTCGAATTTTCCTAGTCTCGCTTATGCCAAGGGTTTCCTTCAAATTTACGGCAAATTTCTGGATGTCGACGTGTCGCCATATCTGGATGCGTTTGAAACTTCCGGCCACCTCACCGTAGATGGTTATTCCTATCTGCAGGATGCGCCCGCACCGAAAGCGCCGCGCACACGAGTGACTCGCCGAAATGAAAATGCTCGGCCTTCCCTCGTCCCGTTTTTATTCGGGCTGGTAATCTTAGTCGCCGGTTTTTGGTTTCTTCGCTTTATCTCGAATCTGCAGCGCATCGCTCCGCGGCCGGCCGAGGCAACTGCAAGCGCTACTCCTAGTCCGACGGCTCCGGTTCCAAGGATTGTCGCTCCTCGTGCAGAACCGGTGGAGTCGCCGGCGTCGCCCGCCCAGGTCGCAGCGGCAGCGGCAACGACGACGCCACCGGTGACACCCACGCCGACTATTGCCGGCGCGACACCTGTGCCGACCGCCATCGCGGTCGCAACTCCAGTCGTCCCGGTTGCACGAGCGGTCGAGCCGGAAGTTCGCCGCGCCGAGCCGGTGCATCCGGAAGATCTCGTTGCCGCCCAAGCTGAAAACGCTGCAGCGGAAGCTAACGCTCCAAATCGGGTCGATATCCGACCACTAAAGAAAACTTATATGCGGGTGACAATCGATGATGACCCAACTAAGCCTGCATTCGAACGCTGGGTCTCGCCTTCCGACGGCACGGTGGAATTTCGCGGTCACCGCTTCAGCGTAACCGTTCTCGAGCGGGACGCCGTTCAGATCCGTAAGAACGGCAAGATCGTCTCCAACGGCGATACTGATTTGCGGATCACAGCACAGTGAACCCTAATGTCGCTGTAGCGGCGGCCGTGTCGGTCGCAGATTCAAAACGGGGACGGCCGCGCGCGCACACCGCCAAGGTGGGCATGATCAGTCTCGGTTGCGCCAAAAATCTGGTCGACGCAGAAATCATGCTTGGGAGCGTGCTCGAGCGCGGCATGCAAATCACTTCGAGCGCCGAGGACGCCGACGTACTGATCATCAATACCTGCGCCTTTATCGATTCGGCCAAGGAAGAGTCGATTGACGCTATTTTGGAAGCACATCAACAACGCGGGCTGCGCAAACGCGCGAACCAAAGATTGATGGTGAGCGGCTGCATGTCACAGCGGTTTTCCGACGAATTGCGAGAGCAGTTGCCGGAGGTCGATGCGTTCATTGGATTGGATCAAGTGCGAGAGCTGGGAACGATTGTCGAACGGGTCCTACAACAACGCTCAACACTCAGCTTCGTCACCCCCCGTCCCACCTATATTCCCGATTATGACACGCCGCGCTTTCGGTTAACTCCGCCCCACTCCGCTTACTTGAAGATAGCCGAGGGCTGCAATCATCCCTGTAGTTTCTGTGTTATCCCGCAAATGCGCGGGCGCCATCGCAGCCGCACCCCGGAATCGGTCCTGACCGAAATTCGGGCGCTCGTGGCAGAGGGTGTGCGTGAAATCAATCTAATCAGCCAGGATACCACCTACTACGGGATGGATTTGTGGGAGGAAAAAGCCGGGCCGCGTCAGCCAGTCGATTCCAATCGCGGTCTCACGCTGGCTGGCCTCTTGCGCAAGATCGAAAAAATCGAGGGCAACTTTTGGATCCGACTCCTTTACACCCATCCAGCGCATTGGAGCGACGAACTGATCGCCACCATCGCCGAATGCCGGCATGTGGCGCGTTATATCGACATCCCGATGCAGCACATCGACGAATCCATGCTTCGCCGGATGCGGCGGGAAACAAGCCGGGCGCATATCGAGGATTTGATCGCGAAGTTGCGCGCCGGAATTCCTGGAGTGGCATTGCGCACCACCTTCATTGTCGGTTTCCCGGGCGAAACGGAGCATGAATTTGAGACGCTGCTAGGATTCATCGAGCGGACACGATTTGAGCGACTGGGCGTGTTCAAATATTCGCGCGAAGAAGGTTCGCGCGCCGCGAAAATGCCGGGGCAAATTCCTGCGAAGATCAAAAACGAACGCCATCGTCGTGCCATGACTTTGCAGCAAAAAATCGCGCATGAAATTGCCGCCGCCAAAGTCGGCACCGAACAGAAACTGCTGGTCGATCAACCCCTCGTCGCCCGAACAGAAGCCGACGCGCCGGATGTTGACGCGCGCGTATTGCTTTTTGAACCGGCACCCGTCGGCGAGTTCATCGCGCGGCAGATTCGCGGCAGCCGCGGCTATGATCTGTTGGCGTAGTATTTCGGCCAGCGCTCAGTGTAGGGGTCTGGCTGACGTGGGACGGGGAAGAGCCTCGATGGGGCGCCACCTTTTACTAAGTGACCGTTAATTCCCAGTGACAACCTCGGCAATTTTTGGCAATCTTATTATTTCCACCCGTCAATGTGACCATGGCCGAAGCGAACGAACCGAAAAAAGAAACTGTCCGGATTACTCTCCCACCCCATCATGGAGACGCCGTCGCTCCGCAAGATGATGATACCGTGCGGATCAACCTGCCCGCAGGGCCACCGACGTCGGAGCCTCCGCCGACATCGACACCACTCGTGCCGAAACCGGGTAACCTCCCAATTCCGCGACCGCCGATTTCGCAGGGTCCGTTGCCCAAACCACCGGTCGCTACATTCCCGCCGCCGCCGCCAGCCGCCGTTCCACCTCTTCCGCCACCTGCGAGAACGCCCATGCCTCGACCCATGGGAACCGCGGCAACGGGCCCAGCTTCCGCGGCCGCTTCCGCTGCTGTGCCCGCACCTGTACCGTCCAGGCCACCAACAAAGCCGCTGGCCAAGGAAACAGCCCGCATCAGTATTCTGCCCGATCCACCGAAGCCGGGGCCAATGAAGATGTCCAAAACTCAGCCACTCGTTACCTTGACAGCGGCTTCAGTTACTCCGCCAACGGCGCCCGTAACAATCGCTCCCGCCGCGGCGCGGCAGGCGGTTATCGAACGAATTCCGACCTCACTTTGCTGGGGCTTGGTCTTGGTGTCAGCCGCCATTTTGATCATTGAGATTTGGAATTATATTTCGTGATGGAAAACGCCATCACCCTAAATGAATCGAACTTTGATCGTGAAGTAAACAACAGCGACAAGCCCGTCCTGGTTGATTTTTGGGCGGAATGGTGTGGACCTTGCAAATTGATCGCGCCACTGATCGAAGAAATCGCCCGCGAAAAAGCCGGCTCCGTCAAAGTAGGCAAAGTGAATGTCGACGAGAATCAAAGCCTTTCCTTTAAGTTCAACATTCGCGCCATTCCAACGCTGTTAATCTTCAAAAACGGGCAGGTACGCGATCAGGTCACCGGCATGACAAGCAAGAAAGATTTGGTCGGCCGGATTGAGGCTCTGGCTTAATTAAATGCGGGACGGGCGAAGTCCCGAAAAGGATATACCGGTTAGAAGCTGATTTTCAAAATGCGGCCATCCGTTCCATTAACCAACCATCCGGCTTTAGGAGTGGCGAAAGCTACCGCCCAAAAACCGCTCACACCGGGCAACGTGAACCAGGTGTTTCCCTCATCCGGAGTCCACGCAGCGGATCCGGTCGAGAAGGTGGGCGGGTCATTGGCGGTGACCACCACAGCGCGGCCGAGATTGTTTCCGCCCCCGCTACCGGTGCGTCCCACATAGCTGAGCCCGAAAATCGCGCCGGTTACTGGAGGGGGACTCGTCAGCGTCCATGTCACACCGCCGTCACTCGAAACCGCAGTGCGCGCGTTATTGGGATCAGCGGGATCCAGATCGCCGCCCCCCACGATTCCATGGTGCGGATCGCGAAAGTCGATGGTGAATGCGCCCGCGCTGGGCGAGCTAAACAGCGGCGTATTATACGCGTTCCAGGTGTCGCCTTGATCTGTGGTAGCCAGTACCCTGGCAATCGCCGCGACGCCTGTCGCTATCCACGCGTTCCTGCCACCTTGTGTTGTGACGCAAGTGCCGCTTGACGCGAAGGAGCCTTCACCGGGCAAGGCCGGCGGCATGTTGCCGCTG
>DATELT010000276.1:0-2605 GCA_035276245.1 Chthoniobacterales bacterium | reverse complement strand
TGGGACTCCAGCTGAAGCCAGCTCACTTTTGCATTCATCCACCGTCTCGAGGGCACGTCGCAACTCAGGTTTTCCCGAAATCATCGGAAACATCAGTTTGACGTTGCCGATCTCGCTGGCACGTAGAATCGCCCGCAACTGCGGTTTGAAGACCTCAGGATGTTCGAGGCAAAAACGAATGGCGCGCCACCCCAAAAAAGGATTGAGCTCATCGCTCACGTCAATCCCGCCGGCGATCTTGTCGCCTCCGAGATCGAAGGTTCGAATAATCAATGGGTGCGGCCGGACCGATTGGGCGACGCGCCGATAAGTCTGGTGTTGCTCCTCCTCGCCGGGCAATGAGTCGCGATCGAGATAAAGGAATTCGGTGCGATACAGCCCTATGCCTTCGGCGCCATGGGCCGATACGCTGGTGACATCATCTGGCAGTTCAATATTAGCCGACAAAACAATGTGTCGGCCATCACGGGTCGTAGCCGATCGCTCGCGTAACTCCGCCAGTTCTTTCGAAACTTCCGTTTGCCGGACCTCGACCTTTCCATAGTATTCCAGCGTTTCCGGGGATGGATTGACGATGAGTAATCCGGTGTAGCCATCGAGCAATGCCCTCGTGCCGCTCTCAACTTGTTCGGTCACATCATGCAGGCCGACCGCGGCTGGAATGGTAAGCGACCTCGCCATAATCGCGGTGTGCGACGTACGGCTGCCGAGGTCGGTAGCGATGCCGAGCACGCGATCCCGGTCCATGGAAGCGGCATCCGAAGGGGTGAGATTATGCGCGACGAGAATGTACGCTTCGCCCGGCAACGGCATCATCTTCGGCGCTTTGCCCTGTAAATTTCGAACTACACGGCGCATTACATCCTGGATGTCGAGCGCGCGTTCGCGCAAATAAGGATCGTCAATTTGACCGAGAGTGTCGGCGTACCTCGTGGCTACCTCGTGAAAGACGGCTTCGACATTAACGTGCTCGGCCTCCAGTTTGCGCAAAACTTCGTCGATCAAAGTGCGATCTTCCACCACCAGGAGATGGGCATCGAAAATCCCGGCATCCTTTGTCCCGATCGCTTCCGCAATCTTCTGCTGCATTTCCAGAATCTGAATGCGCGTCTGGACAAGTGCCGATTCGAATCGAGCAATCTCGGCCGAAACCTGCGACGGATCGATTGCGTAACGGTCGATTTCCTCAAGCTCGTCGCGCATGACCTGAATCGCGCCGCGGGCAATGCCGGGCGACACACCCACGCCATGGAAACGGGTTTCGACCAGCTCGCTATTCATTGGCAGGAGGTTAGCCGGTTTATGAATTTTAGCGAGATGACTCTCTGGTTGGGACTCTCCAATCCGGTCATCCCGAGAGCCGGTCGAGGGATCTGCCATGAAAAACTTAAAGGTAAGGCACCGGAATCCCTCGGCTTCGCTCGGGATGAGGGCCAAGTTCGATCAATCCTCGTTAAACTTTCCTTTAATCAGTGCCTCGACCTCTTCGAGGGCGTGCTCGGCGTCGGGGCCTTCGCAACGAATTTGCAGTTTCGATCCTTGTCCCGCCGCCAGCATCATCAGACCCATGATGCTTTTGCCATTTACTTCTTCGTTCTCCTTTTTTACCCAAACCTCGGCCCGAAAGCGACTCGCCACCTTGACGAAAAGCGCGGCCGGCCGCGCATGCAAACCGAGCCGGTTCACAATCGTGATTTCCTTTTCGGCCGTTTGCACAGAGGCTCCGGCTCCAGTTTTTCGGCTAAGCAATCCCATCGGGACTTTTCGTCTCCATTAAATTGAGCAGCTTTGTGTTGAATTCCAACGCCGCATTGCTGCCGAGGCTCTTGAGTTTCTGGTCCATCGCCGCCACTTCAATCAAGCGTGCCAGATCCCGGCCCGGCCGCACCGGAATGGTGACGTGCGGCACCTTAATATCCAGAATTTCGTAAAACTCGCGATCCAGCCCGGTGCGGTCGACTTCCTCGGTGTCGCTCCAATCCTTCAAGGTAACAACCAAATCCAGCCGCTTCTCCACCCGAATCGCGCCAATGCCGAAAACCGAAGCGACATTGATAATCCCGATCCCGCGGACTTCCATGTGATAACGGGTGACCTCCGGCGCCGTCGCCATCAGCTCCCGCCCTTCTAGCGAAGTGATCCGGGTGACGTCATCAGCGACCAGACTGTATCCGCGCTCGATTAATTGCAGGACGCTCTCACTCTTGCCGATGCCGCTTACTCCGCGAATGAGAACGCCGATACCGAGAATATCCACCATGCTGCCGAATTCGGTCACGGTCGGAGAGAAATCGACCTCAAGCGCAATGGTGGCTGCGTTGATGAATTTCATCGTGATCATGGGAGTGCGAAAAATCGCGATCTCCTCATCCTGCGCCACCGCCATTAGTGCGTCGTCGAGATGCGCGCCGCGGGAAACCACCACGCACGGGATTTTTTGCTCGCACAAGGCGCGAAAGCGTTTGACCCGCAATTTAGACGAAAGGCTTTTAAGATAGGTGTTTTCCGCCGCGCCCAGAACCTGGACACGTTTCTCGGCGAAATAACTGAAGAACCCACTCAGGGCGAGACCAGGACGATTGATCGTAGGCTCGCGAATTTTGCG
>DATELT010000275.1:0-2176 GCA_035276245.1 Chthoniobacterales bacterium | reverse complement strand
GACAGGTTCGCCGGATTCCGGCATGGGGGCGTGACCGGTACGGGCGACGGCATCCGTTTCAAAACTTTCGTAGACGGTGAACCCGAAGACGAACGGATAACCCGAGGCGAGGCAGCCTTGCATTTGCGTGAGGGATTGAATGAGCCGCTGATAACTGACCGCGGTGTGCTTAGCCGCCTCGGTATAACAGGCAGCTGACGGTTTGGTGTTAAACTTATTAACAAGGTAAGGCCACATTGGTTCGGAACAGGCCCCTTGTTTGGGCACGGCCTTGATCCCGTCGCGAAGCATGGCGCCGGAATCGGAATCCACCGTGCCTTCGATGACGCGCTCGTTGTAGTAGATGAAGAGACGCGAAGGCAGAAAAATTTGCGGGAGATGCTCTTTCATCTGGTCAAACTCGACGGCGCCGGCGATGGCGTTGGCAGTGCAACTGCCGAGTTCGCCTTGGTCGTATACGGGCGGGCACTTTGTGCGCAGATCGACCTTGCGTGGAAGGGCGCGAAGGAAGGCGGGTGGCGCGGCGTAAAGGAAATCGCGTTGATCGGGAATATCGGGGATCCAGCCGTAGCGCTTGATTTTTCGGGTCCGAGCCGGACTGCCGGTGCGAACAGAGCCAGTAGAGCCGCGGCCGGAAACTGCGGCTACAGCGGGCGATTTGCGAGAGGTGCGACGGCGTTTCTTTGGCATGCCCGGAAGTTAAATGAGCATGAGCGCGATTACGAGCATGAGCATGAAAAATGACGAAGCACGAATGGTCCGAGCCGAACCGGCATTAACGACGAAGGAATGACGAATGACTGGGAACCAAGTGCACAGCGGTCTGCACAAATCACTAACTTCCGTAATCGCCTCTCAACCCTCAACTAATCACTCTCAACCGTCGTCGGCCGATCCAGGGCGGTTGAGGTTGTTGGCCGAGGGTTGAGGGAATACCACAGGCGAACGCCCAATGTCTGGCGAGCGTTTTTTTCTGCAAAGTGTAGGGCGAAATTTGGAAGCGCGTGCGAAATCTTTATTGAGTTCGTTTTTCTTTTGTGCGAGAACGGACTTGTTCCTGGGTCGGTTACGCGCCCCACCGGACGGATTCAATAATCCGTCTGATACGCGAAATCGACCCGGTGAACGCCTTTGTCCGAGCCGGACTTGTGTTACAGGCTGGCAGCCTGCGCTCCCCAGACGAACTTAGTGACCGTTGAGGAGGCGGCGGATGGTGTGACGGAGGCGTTCCCAGTCGACAGGTTTGGTGAAATGCTCGGCGAAACCGGCGGCTTTGGCAGCAGCGACGTCGCCGTCGGATCCGAATCCGCTAAGCGCGATTCCATTTACCTGGCCGGAGTGACGCAATTGGTTCATCAAATCCAAGCCGCTGCCGTCAGGTAAACCGAGATCGCTGATTATCAATTGAAAACGGCGTTTGGCTGCGAGATCACGCGCGCTGGCGAGAGTCGATGCATAGCCAACCTGATACCCGGCATTTTCGAGCATCCGTCGCAAGGCTCGCGCAGTGTCTTCATGATCTTCGACCAACAAAATGTCGGCGATGGGCTTTTCGATGCCGTCGTAATCGAGCGGGTAAGCGGGACCTTCAAGCAACGATGTCTCCATCGCTTTGAGTTTGATGGTGAAAGTAGCCCCCTTGCCCTGCCCTTCGCTATGCGCGGAAATTTTTCCGCCATGCAAATCGATGACGCGTTTGGAAATGGCGAGGCCGAGACCGAGTCCGCCGTAACGGTTGGTGACACCTTTGCCGCCTTGCTCGAACGCCTCGAAAATGCGCGGCTGCAATTCGGGAGCAATGCCGATGCCGGTATCGGTAAAATTGATGACGATGTTATGCCCGGCGTCGTTACGCGTGGTGATGCGGAGCTGGCCACGCGCGGCCGTAAATTTCACCGCGTTCTTGATGATGTTCCAAAAAACCTGCTGCAAACGCGCGGCATCGGCCCAGCAATGATGTTCTTTGGCGGCGAAATCCTGCTGAACATTGATTTGTTTCTCGTTTAAATCGCTGGCGGAAACGCCTAGCGCGTAAGTGAGGGCGGCGTGCACATCGATGGCATCATTGCGGAGCTCGAGTTTGCCGTGCGCGATGCGGGTGAGATCGAGCAGATCATCTATGAGCAAGGCTTCGAGCTCGACGTTGCGCCGGAGCACATCGAGATCGCGCCGCGCG
>DATELT010000274.1:0-6202 GCA_035276245.1 Chthoniobacterales bacterium | reverse complement strand
CTGGGAATACATTCCCCAATCGTGGAACGTTTCCGCGACCGGGAATGAGTCATTCATGCCGCGCCCGGCTTCAAAACGGCGATACATGAATTCGCTTTGCCATTTCACGAACGGAAACCCGCCCTCGGCATGCGCGCTCTTCCATTTATAAAAGAGATCAGCGCCATAAATCTGCGTCCGCGTGTTTGTCCCGGTCTCGTTTGGACCGAAGGCGCCGGAAACTCCTGCCAGCACTACCTGGGTCGGACTTAGATCGACAGAATTCTCCCAACGCGGAATCCAGGCAAAATCCTGAAGACCGCTTATTTGCCGATCGATTGTTTCACGGTCAAAGAAAATTCCATCTTCGCCGGGATTGCGGAAGGAAAATCCGGTGTTGCCCTGTCCGTTCTGCGCGGCAAGGATCAGTTGCGAATACCACGGCGTCGGCAACGTCCATGAGATTTGTGCGCCCACTCCGCGCAATCCGTCCGGCCCAAGAATTCGACCGTGCACCAACGGAGCATCGGCAAAATCCCAGGTGTGCGGATGCGTCGGATTGATGCGGCCGAAGGCAGCGAAGAATTGACCGCCCTTTAGTTGCAGGCCGAAGGGCAGGTTCGTCGTTTGCATGAACGCTTCTTCGACCTCGACCTCGGTTTCGTTGTCGTTATCGAGTTTGAAGACGATGTTGGCGAAACCTTCAAAATAAGGATCGACCGCGCCATCGAAGGCGAGCTCGATGTTGCGCGCGTTGAACCCGCGTTGCTGCGGATCATGATCGCCGACTTGAATGTGATCGAGGTCGCGCGCGCTCGAATAGGCGAGCGCGAACAATCCATCGAAAGAGATGTTCATGTAATTCTTGCCGCCGCCAGCGATAGTGATCGGCTGCGTGAGCGGGCTGGTGGCTGTCTCAATCGGCGGCGTCCCCGTCGTGGAAGAGACCGCCCCCGGCGGGGTAGCGACGACTGATTCGTCCGTGGTCGGAAACTGGCCCGTTGCTGTGCCGCCCGCATTCACTGCTGGCGTGCCGGGCGTACTTGGCGCATTCGCAACGACCGAGCTATCCGTCGTTGGAAATGCTGGTGCAACGCTCGCGCCCGGCAGGGGCGTGGGAACAGGTTCCGATGCCACTGAAGGTGTTCCTTCACTTTGCGGCAATTGATTACCGGTGATGTTTGCCTTCTCCAGCACGGCTTGCTGATCTTTAACCTGCTGTTGTAACTGTTTGACGGTTTCGGTAAGCGCCTGCACTTGCTCGCGCAAGGCGGCAACATCCGAAGCGGTAGCGGTCGTGGTCGGTGCAGGTGTTTGCGCCAGGGCCGCGCCGCAGACGATCATTGAGGTTGGAATTAGAACTTGAAATCTGGTCATTAAAAAAAATTGATCGGTATCGGCTAAGGATCCCGCCGACGAGGATGCGAGCGATTAGCGCGCGGTAAGATTCGCTGCGCAAAAAATAGGTGCGCAGCCCGTCGCGGACGCGCGAAGCGTTAGTGAGACACTGGCGGCGCGTGTTCCTGAATCGAAGAAGGAACTGACGCGATGACAGATTGGAAACGCTGCGGTAGAAAAGCGGGCGAATTTAGTGCGTTCTCGAGTTTGGGAACGAGCTGCGGCGATGAGCTTTGCTCGCAACTACCGGACGCGATCATGGTCGCGGCGCAGGCGTGTTGCGAATCGATTTGGTGTAGTCGCTCGTGCAACCGCGGCGAATTAGCGAGAGTCAACGCCACAAAAAAGGCGAACAAAACGCTGATCCCAACACGAGCACATGGCTTCATCTGCCGCCGAGATTCCATCGGAGCGAATTAGTGCGCAAGAAATTTTTGCCAGCCGGATACACGCTGTAGCCGAGCCACTCGGTTGCCGCGATCCGGCAATCTGGTCTCGACAGACCCTCAGTCTTCAGTACAGGCGTTCACTTCCACCGTGATGTGCGCGAGTTCTGTGTGTTCGCGCAAAAGGTCTTTGTAAAATTGCGGTGGGCGAGGCTGATGAGTGACAACCGAAATGATCGCGGCAAACTGATTGACTCCTACCTGCCAGATGTGCAGGTCACATATTCCCGTCTCGTTGTCGCTTTCGATGACGTTGCGAATCTCCGCGCTTAGATCGCTCGCCGCCGGCTCGCGATCGAGCAGGATGACATTGGTGTCGCGCACGAGCGCGTAAGCCCACTGCGCAATCACACTGCTTCCGACTATTCCCATCACCGGATCGAGCCAGATCCAGCCGAGCAATTTGCCGCAGGTAAGTGCGAGGATTGCGAACACCGAAGTCATGGCGTCGGCCAAAACGTGCAGATACGCGGCCCGCAGATTTAAATCATGAGCGTGCGAATGATGAGCGCCGTAATCATGATGATGATGATGATGACCATCGTGATCGTGTTGCTTCAACAAAAGCGCGCTGGTCACATTCACCGCCAGACCAAGGCAAGCAATGGGGATAGCCTGATTAAAAGCGATCGTGAGCGGCCTGAATATTCGCCAGACTGATTCGCCGGCCATCGCCAGGGCGATTCCGCCCAGCACAATCGCGCTGGTGTAACCGCCGAGCACTCCGATTTTGCCGGTACCGAAACTGAAGCGCTCATTACTGGAATGCCGGCGGGCGAACCAATAAGCGCCAGCGGCGATGGTAAACGCGGCCACGTGCGTCGCCATATGCCAGCCATCGGCCAGCAACGCCATCGAACGGAACTTCAAACCGGCAACGATTTCAACAATCATCATTGCCGCCGTTAGCATAAGCACCCGACGCGTTCCGCGTTCACCGTGCGACGAATCGCGTTGGAAAACGTGGCTATGTTTCCATAAGTCAATGTTGACCGTGTGCATTGCTAGTTACGTCGGAGGACCGGTCATAATTCAGAAATCGTACGCCACGGTTCCGTAAAATCCACGGCGCTGCCCAAACTGCGGCGCGCCAACGCCGATGCCGCTGCCATCGCGAATCTCGTAGATCTTGTCTAACAGGTTAACGACATCAAAACGTACTTTGAACGTGCCAACGCCTTTAATCTTGATGTCTCGCTGCAGGTTCAGGTTAAGCGTCGCGTATTCCGGCACGGTCTTGGTGTTGGCGAACCCGCGGTGAAGTCCGCTGCCATAGAGCACATCAAAGCCGGCTTTCCAGTCCTGCAAGATGTAAGACGCGCCAACCGAGGCCGTCCAGCGCTGATCGTGATCCAGAAACACCCAGTGATGTTTGATGAAGGCGAACTCATCGGGATCAAACAGGAACTGTGCAGAGCTGATGTTTGTGCCGCGGGCCCAGATCCACGCTACGTTCCCGTAGGCGGAGAATCCTCCTTGATCGTAACTGGTCGTGAATTCGCCCCCGTACTGTCGGCCGCGATCATAATTGAATGACGACAGAACCAGTGCTTGACCGAACTGGCCCTCATCAAGCAACGAGTGGGAACTTTTGTAGAACCCGTCGACAGCGACATTCCATCCTTTTGTGATTTCCTGGGTGACGCCCGCGTCAAAGTAGTGGGCCCGTTCTGCCGTCACGGTTGAATCTTTCTTGATTGCCGGCTCATTCGTTGTGCCGGTGAATTTGGCTATTGTGCTTTGCGGCACGGCTTCGAGCGGCGGCGGTGTGAAGTACCTCGCGTAACCGAGATGCAGCGTGGTTCCAGTAAAGGGCGTGTAAACCAGGTTCACCCGCGGGCTCAGCTGGTTTTCATTGGAGAAAGCGTTAAGGAAATCGAGCCGTCCGCCAAAATTAATGGTCAGTTGTTCAAACGGCTTCCATTCGTCCTGCAAGTAGAAGCCGTAAAAGTAGCCGTACTTGCTGTTGTTATCGACGATCCGAATTGGCGTGGTGCTAGTTTGATTTCCATTGGCGTCGACCGGGAACACCAGCGTGACGGTGTTAACTGTGGCGTATTGCTCGGCAAAAATTCCACCAGCGCGAATGGTGTGTTGATCATTCAGCTTGTAGCTGGAATCGAATTGGAAACCATTCGACAGGATGTCGCGATCGAGACGTGAAGCGACACCGTTAAAGATCAGATCGCCCACCTCATCAGGCCGAAACAGGATCGAGCTGTAGCGATTGAAGACGGATGCCTGAAAATTGAAATCACCGGCCTTCTTCTGGTAGGTCAGGATCTCGAAATTGTTCGTTTCCGCTTGGGTTTCATCCAGTTTTGCCGAATTGAAGTTAGACTGGGTGCCGAGGGTAAACACCGGCGCGATGCCGGGAGTATTGGGGATTTCGAAATCGCTGTGGTTGGCGCCCACTAGCAATGTGACCCGGCTGCTATCGTCGATGACGTATGAGATATAGCCGAAGAATTTTTCCTGGTCGGTGTCATCATGGATTGGACTTGCACTGCGCGTTGGATTTTCGATGCCTATGCCACTATGCAGAAAACTTTGGCTGACGTAGTAGGTCAGTTGGCCGAGCACGGCTCCGCGCTCGAAGCTTGCCTGGATGGTGTCGAAGCTACCCACAAAAATCGAAGCTTCGTTACCGGTGAACACCGCGCCGTTCTTCGTGTGAATGTCGACCACACCGGTAGTGCGGAAGCCGAATTGGGCCGGCAATGCCCCAGTGATTAACGAGATGTTGTCGGCAAATCGGGTCTGCAATTCCTGGCCGAATCCGGGAATGCTTTCCGGCAAAAGCACGTCATCGATTCGATATTGCAGGTTAGCGTGCTCACCCCGGATGTGAATCTGGCCGAACGAATCCTGCGCAGCACTCGGAAAACGCAGAAGAGTTTGGTTGAGGGGGGCGTTCTCGCCCTGGGCCTGAGAATCGATCCGGTCGGGTCCGATCGTGTAGCGCGTCGCGCCGAGGTTCGGCACAATCGCTTCTCTCGAAACGTCGAGTTCCTGACTGGTAACAACAACGCTTTCAGCCGTTGCAGTTCTCGCCTCCGGCGTCGGCGTCGGTGAAGGATTGGGTAACGCAGTGGCGTCTTGTGCTATTGCCGTACCAGCGCCGCCAAGCACCATAATGGTGATTATCAAAATTTGTTTCATTAAAGGTTTTCATGATTTGAGATGGAGGAATGCAGCCGCATTAGTGCGGTTGCGTGAATACAACGCAGGCGCGAGACGTCACCGCGATTGGTTCAGCGGAAGAAAATTGGTTCCGCGCGCAAACGCGGGCGGTTTGCGCTAAGGAGAGACCGGCGGCGCGTGTTCCTGAACCGAAGAAGGAACTGACGCGATGACACGTTGGAAACGCTGCGGCAGAAACGCCGGCGAATTTGGCGCGTTTTCCGGTTTTGGCGCACCCTGCGGTGGAGCACTGTGCTCGCAATTCCCGGAGGCCAGGATAGTCGCAGCGCACTCGTGTCGGGAAGACGTTTTGTGCAGTTTCTCGTGTAACTGCGGAGAGCTAGCGATGGTCAACGCCGCGAAAAAGGCGGCGACGACTCCGATGCCAATAAAGGCGCGCGGCTTCATGCCAGGAGGAGATTTAGTCGCAGCGGAACATTCTGCAACTGAAATCCGAAGTCGAAGAGACGGAGAGCTAGTGCATCCGTCGCGAGACTGGATGCGGATCGCTGGACAGCGCCGGTGTGTTGCATTACCAATCCGACTGATGGTCGGTGCGGCTAGGATTTATTTCATCATCTTTGGAATTCTGACGATTGCGGGCGGAATCGTCGGCTACGTGAAAGCCGGCAGCGTGATTTCGGTTATTGCCGGATCGATTTCGGGAATATTGCTCTTGCTGGCAGCGTGGCTGATGCCCGACTATCAAGCTGCGGGATTGATCATCGCCCTCGTTATCTCGGTCCTGTTAGCTGGGCAATTCGTTCCGAAGTTTTTCAGCACTCACAAAGTGATGCCTGCAGGCTTGATGTCAGTCTTGAGTGTGCTCGGAGTTGTTGTCGCCGTCGCGGCCTGGCTGAGGAAATAATCGCGTGCGGAAGTTGGGGCTCGGCACTCTGCGCCGGATCGTTCTCCTCATTTTTTTCGCGCTGTTTGCGGCAGTTACATTGCGCTGGATTTCACTCGAGCGCTGGCGCTGGACGATCACGCGCCCGGAGGAACCTTCACCGACGCCGACCGCGGCGCCGTCACCAACGGCGACCCGTTCTCCTGTGGTCTCCGGCAAGTTCGACGTCGCGCGACTGTTCAATGGCATCACCTTGCGCAGCGAAGTGGAAACGGCGGCGGGCGCGGCGGCATCTGAGGAACGGGTCGACCCGATGAGTTACGTCATCGATTTGAAATTGCAAGCCCGA
>DATELT010000273.1:0-2655 GCA_035276245.1 Chthoniobacterales bacterium | reverse complement strand
GAAGCGAACTCGACCATTTTCGGCGAATTATCGACTGCAATCACTTTGCGTGCGTTTTTGGCCAGCAACTGCGACAGCGTTCCTTCGCCTGCACCTAAATCGGCGACGGTTAGCGGCGGTAATAACGTAATCAGAGTGTGGGCCAGGGCTTCCCAGGATCGGCCCGGAACATAACTGCGCCCGAATTTTCCGGCTAGCTCATCGAAATATTCCCGCGCTTTGTCCTGCCGCTTGCGCAGTACGAGCTTGAGTGCCGTGCGGTCGCGTGCCGTTTCAGGGATCTCATGAGCCACGGTTTGTACCAGCTCCTGCACCCGGGCGCGCGCACCATTTCTCGAAGGATTTTGCAAACCGTAATACACGTTCTTGCCCGCGCGCCGATCGACCACGACTCCGGCTCTTTTCAGTTGGGCGAGATGGCTGGAGATGCGCGACTGCCCCATTCCGAGAATTTCCTGGAGTTCGACTACAGAAAGCTCTTCCTGCTCAAGGAGGAGGAGCAGGCGCAGGCGCGTGGGATCGGCAATCAGCCGGAGAAAATTAATCGTTGACGCCATCGTAAAAAGAAACGATACATCTACATATCATGATTGGTCAATATGTAGCTCTGCGACGTTAAGACGTTAACGGAGTTACATTGTTAAATGGCCGGCATGATCGCGTGTTCCACCAATCCGATTTAGCTTTTCACCTTCATCACCATGCCTCGCCATATCTTTTCTTCCGAGTCCGTCACCGAAGGTCACCCCGATAAAGTCTGCGATACGATCAGCGATTATGTGCTCGACGCTTGTCTGGAACAGGATCCGAAGAGCCGTGTCGCATGCGAGACGTTGGCGAAGGGCAATCTCATCGTTCTCGCCGGTGAGATCACGAGCAATGCGCGCTTCGATTTCATCGCCCTGGCCCGTAAAGCGGTGCGCGACATTGGCTACACCAACCGCGATTGCTGCTTTCATGCTGATACCTGCCAGGTGCTTTGCGCGATGAGCGAGCAATCGCGCGATATCAAACAGGGCGTTGACGAAGCCCCGGCGGAAGACAAGGCCACCGCCGAGCAGGGCGCTGGCGATCAGGGACTGATGTTCGGTTATGCCTGCAACGAAACGCCGGAACTTATGCCCGCGCCGATTTCGTTCGCTCACAAGCTGGGGCGCGAGCTTTCGCGCATGCGTAAGGCAGGCGAGATTCCATGGCTGCGTCCCGATGCGAAGACACAAGTCTCCATTGAATACGATGGGTTAGTTCCTAAACGGGCGACAACAGTAGTCGTGTCGTCGCAGCACTCCGCTGATGTGAAGCAAAAGGAGGTGCGCGAAACGCTGACGGAACTGCTGATCAAAAGGATCATGCCGGCTCAGTGGCTTGACGAGAAGACGCAGTTCTTAATCAACCCAACCGGCCGGTTCGTCATCGGCGGACCAGAGGGCGACGCGGGCCTGACCGGCCGCAAAATTATCGTTGATAGTTACGGCGGCATGGGACGCCATGGCGGCGGCGCGTTCTCCGGCAAGGATCCAAGCAAAGTGGATCGCTCGGCTGCTTACATGGGCCGTTACGTCGCGAAGAATGTGGTCGCTTCCGGACTGGCGGACCGTTGCGAAGTGCAATTCGCCTACGCCATTGGTCATCCCGATCCGGTTAGCGTGAGCGTGAACAGTTTTCGCACCGGCAAGGTCAGCGATGAGGAACTCACCGACGCGGTGTGCGAGATTTTCAGTTTCAAACCCGCTGACATCATCAGACAGCTCAATCTGCTTCGCCCCATTTACAAAAGGACGACCAACTACGGCCACTTCGGACGTGTCGACGATCTCGATGCTTTAACGTGGGAACGGACGGATAAGGCGGACGCGCTCCGACACGCGGCATCTTAGTTTTAAGTTTTAAGCTATGGCAACAACAACGACAAAGACTGACGCGAAACACGACTTCAAAGTCGCTGACATAAGTTTGGCGGATTTTGGGCGAAAGGAGATCTCAATCGCGGAAAAGGAAATGCCCGGGTTGATGGCGATCCGCGCAAAATATGCAGCGAGCAAGCCGTTCGCCGGCGTTCGCATCACTGGCTCGTTGCACATGACAGTGCAAACCGCCGTTCTGATTGAAACACTTACCGATCTGGGCGCGAGCGTGCGCTGGGCTTCCTGCAATATTTTTTCGACGCAGGACCACGCTGCCGCCGCGATCGCAAAGTCCGGCATTTCGGTTTTCGCGTGGAAAGGCGAATCGCTGGAAGATTACTGGTGGTGTACATACCGCGCGCTCTCGCATACGGACAGCAAAGGCCCTCAACTGGTGGTCGACGATGGTGGCGACGCTACCCTTCTCATCCACAAGGGGTTCGAGCTGGAGGAAGGCAGTGACTGGGCGAAAACCAGATCGGCCAACAAAGAAGAACAGGTCATCAAAGATTTATTGCTCGAGGTCCAGCACGAAAATCCGTTTCGCTGGCATGAGATGGTCAAGGAATGGCGCGGCGTTTCCGAGGAAACGACCACCGGGGTTCATCGGCTATATAAGATGCATCAGGAAAACCGGCTCCTTGTGCCTGCAATCAATGTCAACGATTCGGTCACCAAATCGAAGTTCGATAACCTGTATGGCTGCCGACACTCCCTGGTTGATGGGTTAAACCGCGCGCTCGACGTCATG
>DATELT010000272.1:0-13032 GCA_035276245.1 Chthoniobacterales bacterium | reverse complement strand
GATCCGGTTCCAAAAATAGACCGGCAGCGCCAGGATCGCGCCGAGTTGAATCACAATCGTGTACATCTTCCAGTAGGCGTCGTGCAGATCGAGATGCAACAACGCCTCGACGATTCGCAAATGCGCCGTCGAACTGACCGGCAGAAATTCGGTTAGGCCTTCGACGATACCGAGCAAAATGGACAGAAGAAAATCGTTCACTGAATGCAGGCTGAATCGTTAAATCGTTAATTGCAAAAAGCGATGTAGCCAGTTGAGGCAACAGCGCAAGACCTCCAGAGTCCTACAGGCCCACACTGAATCCGGTGGGGACTCGCCGTGGACGGCTCGATACGCGGTCAAGGCTAGGCATCCTTTTCGCTGGAAAAAAGGCAAAAACGCCACCGCCTCCAATTCCGCGAAGATTCTGCCGTCCGATCACCAAGGGAAAAGTTCAAAAATAATTTTGTTTTACCCGCAATAGAAACGCGTTGTCATTCCCTGCGATGAGGCTCCTCATTACGGGAATTTGTGGTTTTGTCGGTAGTTCTCTGGCAAACTGGTTTCGCGAACGAGAGCCTTCGTGCGAAATAATCGGGATCGAGAACTTCGTCCGGCCGGGCAGTGAGACCAATCGCGCCGTCCTCCGTTCACGTGGAATCAGGATTCAGCATGGCGACGTTCGAGTGGCTTCGGATTTCGAAACCCTTCCCAGCGTCGACTGGGTGATTGATGCGGCCGCCAATCCCAGCGTTCTTGCCGGAGTCGATAATCGCAGCAGTTCGCGCCAGGTAATCGAACACAATCTCTATGGAACGGTGAACCTGCTCGAGTACTGCAAGCGGATTGAAGCCGGGTTGGTCTTACTTAGTACCAGCCGAGTCTATTCCATTCCAGCACTTGCCGCGCTGCCTTTGGTGCAAGGTAAGGACGCATTCGAATGGGATGAAAATGCCAAGCCGCCCGTCGGAGCTTCGATCAATGGATTAACGGTTGAATTCTCTACTTCACCGCCAATCTCACTCTATGGCAGCACAAAGCTGGCGTCGGAAGCGCTGGCTTTGGAATATCACCACACCTTTTCGTTCCCAGTTTGGATTAATCGGTGTGGCGTAATCGCCGGCGCAGGCCAGTTTGGAACCGCCGAGCAAGGCATCTTTTCTTATTGGATTCATGCCTACGCCCAAAAAACTCCGCAAAAATATATCGGCTTTGATGGCTCCGGCCGACAGGTCAGAGACGCGCTTCATCCCGATGACCTAGCGGAGCTTATCTCATTGCAATTTAGACATTCGATCGCAACTGAGCTGCGAATCTTCAACGTCGGCGGTGGAGCGGCCAACGCGATGTCACTAGCCCAGCTCACTGCTTGGTGCGCGGAGCGTTTCGAAAAGCATTCGATCGGCTCGGATCCGACGGCACGCGCTTTCGATGTTCCATGGCTGGTGATGGATAATGCACAAACTACCGCTGAGTTTGACTGGCGGCCCAGGCGCGATCTTCCATCCCTTCTCTATGAAATTGCGGAGCACGCCCAGCGCAACCCGCGCTGGCTGGATCTTTCAGCGCCACCGTGACCAATTTTCCTGGCCAGCATCAACCGCTTCAACTTCTGAGTGTCGTAATTCCTGCGCGGGACGAAGCGAAATGTATCGCCGCGACGGTCGAGCATCTTCACGTCGAACTTCGCCTTCACAACGTTCCCCATGAAATCATTGTTGTTGACGACGGCAGCACGGACAATACGTGGGATGTTTTGACTGAAACTCTGAAGCGAGTTGAAACTTTGCGGCCAATTCAAAATTTTCATCCCCACGGATTCGGTCGTGCTGTTGTTCTCGGGTTCGAGCATGCCAGGGGCGATGCCATTGTTGTGATGATGGCAGATGAATCCGATGATTGCCGCGATGTAGTGCGTTACTGGGAAGTCCTTAACTCTGGTTACGATTGCGTCTTTGGCAGTCGTTTTGTCAAAGGGGGCGGTGTCGTCGATTATCCCTGGCTAAAACTTTGGATCAACCGCTGCGCCAATCTTTTTATCCGCATCCTTTTCCGCATCGAGCCCAACGATATTACGAATGCCTTTAAAGCTTACCGCCACGAAGTTATTGCCGGCTGCCGTCCATTCCTCTCGCCTCATTTCAATTTGACTGTCGAAATCCCATTAAAAGCCATCGTGCGGGGCTACACCTGGACGGTAATTCCCATCACTTGGCGAAATCGCCGCACCGGTACGGCCAAACTCAAGATCAAAGAAATGGGCAGCCGTTATCTTTTCATCTGCCTCTATATCTGGCTCGAGAAATACTTCAGCCGCGGTGACTATCGCAAGAGTGAAGCTACAAAAATCGTCAGGAATACAGCTGATTAGTTCGATCACGCTGACGTGCACGCCAAGCACGTCAGGTGAGGTGCGATCGTTTCTAGACTTTGCGTCCGAATTTCTTTTCCAGTTCGGCGTGTGAGATTTGAATCATAGTCGGACGGCCGTGGGGGCAGCAGTAGGGCAAATCGCAGGCCAGCAGATCGCGAATTAGTTTTTCGATCTCGGGATAACGCAACGGATCGTTCGCTTTGACGGCGTGGCGGCAAACCGTTTTCGCGATCATATCCTCGCCCAGACGCAACGACGAACTGCTGCGACTGGTCGTCTTCAATTCGTCAATCACTCGACGCAAAAAATCGGCGGCATCGGCGACTTCGAGAAAAGCGGGCAAGGTATCGACCCGGAAACTGTTCGCCCCGAAGCTCTCGATTCCGATCCCCATTTTTTGCAGAGTCGTGACATTGCGTTCGACCCATTCGGCGTCGCGCGGTGGAAGGGAAAAAATCTGCGGCAGGAGCATTCGCTGTGATGGAACTCCCTGCTCCTCCATCCGACGGCGCAATTCTTCGAACAAAATACGCTCATGCGCGGCATGCTGATCGACGAGAACGAGCCCATCGGAATTTTCCATCAAAACGTAAAGCCGGTTGAGTACACCGATGATTTGAAATTGCTGATCGTCTTTCGCTGCAGCTCCTGGCTCAAGGTAAGGCGGCGTGACGAGTGACTGCGGGCGAGCCGGAGAATCCGCTCTACCGGCAGACCCCGACCGCGGCAGGGACGGTTGCTCAGGTCCAGTTGACCTCGAGGCATCAACAATATCGGATTGTCGCGGTGAACTCCGCGTACTGATTTCAGGCGCCGCCGGAATGGGTCGCTCGATTGGTGACGAACCCGGAGATGATGAATTCTCGACGGGAACGTTCGTGGCCGCCGTTGTTGCTCCGGCTGTTGGAATCGGCGCTCTGAATTTTCGCTGCCAATCAATGCGGCCACTTTCAAGCGTGCGCTGAACCGCTTCGACGATTGCTTCGCGAATCCTCGCTGGATCACGAAAGCGCACTTCGCGTTTTGCCGGATGAACATTCACATCCACATCCTGCGGGTCGAGATCGACAAACAAGAATGTGACCGGAAATTGTCCGCGCATGAGAGCGGTGTGATAACCCTCACGCAGCGCAGTGGCGAGAATACCGCTATCGATTGCGCGTCCGTTAACAAAAACGAATTGTTGCACGCGTGTTTGCCGACTGACACCGGCTCGCCCGATCCAGCCTCGAACCCGGACTCCACGGTTTTCGCGCTCAGAAATCTCAAGTAGTTCTTTGACAAATTCGGCGCCGTAGAGGTCACGGATGCGAGCGTGTAACGACGTCGTTACCGGCAATTGCAGTGCAGCCTTCGCGTCGCGCACCAGGCTGAAGCCAATTGCGGGATGCGCCAGCGCCTGCAAAAAAAATTGATGCTCGATGTTCCGTGTCTCCGTTGTTTCGGAACGGAGAAATTTTCGCCGCGCCGGCACATTATAAAAAAGCGAACGCACTTCGACTTGCGTTCCCGGCGCTTCACCGCCGTCGCGCACTGTCTCGATGCGTCCGCCATTCACCAGAACCTCCGTGCCGGCAACCGCGCCGAGCTCACGTGTGGTCAATCGAAAACGCGAAACGCTCGCGATGCTCGGCAACGCTTCGCCGCGAAAACCGAGTGTGCTGATGGCAGCGAGATCGGCGGCGGAAGCAATTTTGCTGGTAGCATGCCGCTCAAGCGACAACAAAGCGTCGTCGCGATCCATTCCGCACCCATCGTCGACAACCCGAATGCGTGACATCCCCCCGCGCTGAATTCCGACCTCAATCGAACGGGAGGCGGCATCGATGCTGTTTTCGACCAGTTCCTTCACCACCGAAGCGGGCCGCTCAACAACTTCGCCGGCCGCAACCTGACTGGCGACAGTTTCGGGAAGAAGTTTGATCCGGCTCATCGGGACTTCTGATTGTAGGGCAGGCGCTCCGTCTGCCAAATCTAATGCGCAGCCCGAGAATTGCCTCCAAGGGGTCCGAATTGGACTGGCGCGACTGCTCGATCCACCTTTTTCCCGCTGTTAAGGCAAGGCGCGTGCTGATTGACTTCAAATGGGTGGATCGTACGTTTCCTTGAGTGAATGATTGAGATTACCGATAGCGCGGTGCGGCAATTACGAGCCCTGGTGGGCGCAGCTGCGAAGAAAGGGTTGCGCATTGGGATTGCAAAGGGCGGTTGCTCCGGTCTGCAATACGAGATGACTCTGGGAGAAGCTCGTCCCGGCGATTCTGTCATCGAGCGCGACGGGGTGAAGTTTTTTGTCGACGAAGACAGCGCCAGGTTGTTGCGTGGGTCAACTCTGGATTATCACGACGCCCTGACCGGGGCAGGTTTTCAGATTGTTAATCCAAACGCGGCCCGCATCTGCGGCTGCGGTTCTTCCTTCGAACCGACGCGCCCGCTCTAAAGTGAGTGGTGTTCTTTGATGGCACAGGAATTTTTCCGCTACGAAACGCCATATGGCCGGCCCCACCAGCGAGTGAACTATTTCGCATGGACGGTGGTGATTCTTCTTCTCACCGGTTTCGCGTTTGCCGCCTGGCTGGGAAGTTTTTACATTTTTTGGCAACCGGAACGGCCCGATAGTTATCGGCTGCTAAGAAAACTGCATCGCATTGATCCGCCGCGGCGGTTCGAATTGACGGCGGCACCGGCGGGTGAGTTTCTTAACCCAAAACAACTGCATGATCGCTACGCTCCCCTGGGCGAAGCGGAGTTATCCAAAGCGAATAGCGAACTGGCGCGCAATTACATTCGTAACTTCCAGCAGGTCCACGGCCTCGTTCCCTACGTTGTCGGACGTTTTCGCATCATCGAGGTCCACCAGCTCGGCTCGGCGGACATTTTTACTTCCGGCATGGTCGCGCTTGCTGCTGCGATCGATAACGGCGAGATCCTGCTCGAACACGTTTATCCAGCCGATCGCCGCGATATTCCGTTAATGCGTCAAACACTCGCCCCCGGTCTCGAAATCAAGCTGGAACGATCACATGATATTTCGGCGGTGATTCACGCGGATCGGACGGCCGATGGTCGCATACTTATTACGGCGATGCCGTTGCTTTACGGAACTTACACCGTGACCCGCGGGACCGGCACGTTCAGCCTGGAACCCCCGCTGAATCTCAATCTTGCGGCTGGTTGGCCGCTTTTTAAACGCGAAGAATTGCACGCCGCCGAAGATCGATTCGCACAGCTGCGTCAACATGAACCAGTGGCGCCTGGCACAATCGCGATCCCTGGAATCTCGCCCAGCGGGACACCGCCACCCAGTGAAAACCAACTAGTCCGCGTCGAACCGGCGTTGCCGGTTGAAACTCCGGCTGTCACGCCGCCACCGCCGCCTTCCAAGACAACGAAACCGATACCGGCGGGAAAAGCCGGAAAAATCGCAAAGAATCAAAAGCCAACGGCAACACCGAGCGCCACGGCGATGCAAGTCGCCAAAACCAATGCTCCGGGCCCGACATTATCGACGACGCCCCTACAAAAGTTGAGTCCGACCCCAACTCCCAACGAGCCTTCTGCTCTGCCGGCCGATGGCGCCGCTCTGGCATCGACCGCGGGTGGCGGGAATTGGAAAACGTATCCGCCCGGCAGGATGCCTCTGGGGCGTCTTATTGCGACAACGGAGCTCGGGCAGGTGGCGGACCGCGGTCTTTCCGGGGAACGCACTTATCTAAAAGGACAATTCGTGGTGAATTTCGCAGATGCGAATAAAGCCGTTTTACGGCCGCGCTCGCGCATGCCGGATTCGGTAATGCTTCTGGCCGGAGGAAACTCCACCCGGATCATTGTCGAATATCCCACGGGTTATGTCCCGCCGAAACCGGGTTCAATCGTAAGCCGTGATGAAGTTCGTCCATTTGAAATTACCGAAGTGCGAAAAGAAGAAGATGGTCAACTCAACGTTTTCGCGCGCGAGATCATGCAGCAGTAGTCGTAGGACAGGTGTCTAATGCCAGTCCGGCTCGGACCCGGCGGGGACAAGCCTGAAAGCGTTCGGGGTTGAGATCAGAAGTCGGGCTTCCAGCATTCGCTAGTTCGCCGCGGACCTCGGACGGTAGGCGTCTTGCCGCGGTATTCCCGACAATACCTTGGTCCAGCGACCAGCAGTTTTGCTTCGACGTCGCGTGCCAAATCAACCGTTTTGCAGATTATGCTTCGAGTCTGACCTCCAAATCAGCGCGTTTCGATGAACACCCTGCCGTCGCGAATTTCTATCGTGGCCTCATTGTAATTTGTTCGATATTCGCCAAGGTATTCTTGCAACGGCCGAGAGCGATATTTCCAGTCAAGTACGTCCGCCGGTATCGGCTCGTGGTTGATGGTGATGCCGCTTAGCAGATTCTCCACTGCCTGCGGGCCATTGCTTTGAATGACAATGTCGCCATTCAAATAATAACGACCACCTCGAACATGATCGCCCAGCGGCACGCTCGTCTGAATGCGCAAACGGTTGCCTTCGATCGTTACGAAAGCCTTGCCACGAGCATGTCGATTATTCGCGATCAAATTGTTTATATCGTCGGCCGTCAATTCGATACGCGCTGGCTGATCGCGAGTCGACGGCGCCCCCTCATTTTTGGCGGTCCTTTTAAAATCCTCCCATTTTTGTTTTGCACTGTTAACGTTTTCCTCAGTGGTTTCGAACTGCGGCACGGGCGAAGGTTCCTGCGAGAGCACGTGCGCTCTCTTCGCCCAAATAACGCTGCGCAACACCGCGGAATGGGTCTTGTATCCGAAATACAAGCCGATGGCACTGGCGATAATCAGGAAAATGATGAAGCAGGTAAGAATCAAACAACCCTTGCCGAGGCATCCCATTTCTTTTCTCTCGTCTGGCGGTGGGCCTTCGAGCCAGGTATTCATTTCGCTTCAACCGGAGATCTTTCCGCTGCGGCTCGCAACTTCTGATAAAGATCGCGCAATCCCTGCGAAAGCACGCGCGCCCCGGCAAACATCGGCATGAAATTTGTGTCGCCACTCCAGCGAGGGACGATGTGAATATGGAGGTGGTCAGGTATGCCCGCGCCCGCGCATTCGCCAACGTTGATCCCGATGTTGAATCCCTGAGCTTTCACCACTTGTCGCAATAATTCCTGCGCGCGCACCACGAGCGAAAAAAGTTCGGCAATTTCATTCTCCCCGAGATCGCGCAGCTCGCCCACTTTTCGATACGGCACCGCCATCAAATGTCCAACGGTATAGGGGTATCGATTCATGATCAGGAAAGAATTCTTTCGGCGCAGCAGAACAAGATGGGCGGCATCATCGCTGGCGCTCGCGGCCTCCGCCAGGAAATCGGTCGGACTCGATTTCTCGAAGTATTCAAAGCGCCACGGCGCCCACAAAGTTTCGAGCTCGGCTTTTGGGAACTCCACCAGCTAACGAGAGTAAGGCGTTATTGGCGAAAGTCGAGTCTATCTGTGAGGCGGCGGCGCCACGAATCCATAGCTGGAGGGTTCCTCTCCAGTCTTTTCCACTGTGACACGGTAAGAAAAACGATCCGAGCTCCACGGTTCCTCGCCCAACGGAACGACGAGAGCGTCACACCCGACGGGCGGCTCGCGAAAAAAACGCGGCCGCTGCAGATACAACAATAAACCCTCATCGCGGGCGGGAAGAATTTCGTAGCGCAGATGTTCGGCCGCAGCAATCCGCCGAACCTCACGACCGAACTTCACCAGAGCATCGCGATTGTTGCGATAGCCGTCGATCATTCGCATGCCCGAATAGGCAGCGGTAAAGATCGCAGCGAACATGATGGTGAATGCCGCCAGTGCCCGAACGCGAACAATATTGATCGCCTTCAGTTGCGCAGCCAGGAGAAGACACAGCGCTGGAACGATCGGAAAAATTCTATCCACCCGTTTCGACGGAATGAACGACATCACCGCGATTCCACCGGCAACCCAGGCAACCACAAAGAACATCTCGGGAGAAAGCTCGGCCAGCCATTTTCCCGTCGTCGCTTTCGTCTTCCGCAACGTCACCGCCAGTAATCCGATGATAAGTAAACTCCAAGGCGCGAATTTCTGCAGCAGGTGCGGAAAATAGAAAAGCAACGGTTGCGACCGATGAATTCCCTCATGAAAACGACCGGCAAATTCGATTAAGACAACGTCTTCATAAAATCCGGCAATGAAACAGATGCCGACAATAACCCAAAGACAGAACAAGGCGAAGGAAGCAATCCATGGTGTCCACCCGCTCCACGCATTCGGAAAATCGGGACGCCATCTCCTGCGCAGTTGATACAGAACTAGCGGAGGTAGGACAAAAGCCCAAACGACTGGTCCCTTGATAAAAATCGCTGCGGTCAGCACCGCGAAAAGTGCGATTCGATCGCGCTTGTTCCAAACGGATCGGGTGCGGATTTTCTCGAACATCAATAACCCGACCGCAAAGGTCGCTAGTGCCAGAGGCATATCGGTTCGAACAAGGGTCGCCAATCGCACGCTCAAGAGATTCAGACCAAATGCCGCCAATGCGATCAGCGCGGGCAAATCACCAAAAGCTCGAGCGCTGCGAAAGACCAAAAATGCGAGTGTCGCCGCGGCAGCAAAGGAAGGAAACCGCCAGGCAAAATCCCATGAGCGGGTGACTTCATAAAGTCCGGCGGAAATCCAGGCCACCGCCGGCGGTTTACTGTTGATATGATGAATGGAATGACGTTTTGGATTGCCGGCCATGCCTTCGTGCGGTGTCGTCTGATAAAGCCAACGCTGTTGGCCGATCATTTGATAAGAAACGAACGCCTGTTTTGCCTGATCATAGTCGTCGAGCGTCCAAGGCAGGTTTGAAACGGCGAACAGGGATAATATAAGAAAGCTAACGATTAGCAGTAGTGGCGTGTTTTTCCCGACTTCAACCACACAAATGCCGACGACTTGCAGCCCGCCGCTCCCAGTCAGAGCACTCGATTTCGCATAACCGCAGCCAGCTCATCGCTAGTCGCGCCAGAGCACCGCGCGCACCGGTGCCGCGTCCCCGCCCACTACTTTCAGCGGCAAGGCGGCAAATTGATAAACTCCTGCTTCGAGCCCGCTCAGATCGAGCGACTCAAGAATGGCAATATTTCCGGCGGCGAGTGCATAATGGTTCGCCAAAATCGTCGCTTCGATCGGGTCGACGGATGGAAGATCGACTCCGAGCAAGATAACACGAAGTTCGCGTAACCATGCGATTGTCTCCGCTTTGAGAACCGGAATCCAATCTGGAAATCGTCTCGAATCGGGGAAACAATTCGTTTTTAATAGGATCCGGCGCGTCTCTTCGATTTGCGAGCGCGCGTGTTGCAAATGTGCAATAGCAACGAAAGGCTGAGTGCGCGAAAAGATTTCCGCCAAGTCGATGACAATCGCGGGTCCGATGTAGTTTTCCAGAGGCACTGAATCAATAGCGTCCCCTTTTTGACTGAAATGAAACGGCGCGTCCGCGTGCGTTCCGTTGTGCACGCTCATAGTCACCGTGCCCACATTGACTGAACATGTCTCGCTCAGGTACCACTTTAACTCGTATCGAAACGGTGAGTCGCCCGGCCATGGCGCGAGATCATTGGTCAACGGCCGTGAGATGTCCCAGATGGTTCTCATGCAGCGCGGCGCAGCTCCATTATTATCGCGTCAGCGGCATTTTCGGCTGCTTCTCCGCGGCCGAGCTTCTGCGCCACGCCGGTAAAATCGGAGAGCATCCGCGCCCGTTCTGATTTGTCAGTCAACAAGCGCGCTACCGCGGCGGCGATGGCCCGTGGTTGTGCCTTGTGCTGGATGAACTCCGGAACAATCTCGCGATTCGCTAGCACGTTCGGCATTCCCAAATATTTTATTTTCACCACCAAACGCGCAGCCAAATAAGTCAGCCACGCTACGCGATAAATCAGCACAAAAGGCAATTGAGACAACACGGCCTCGAGTGTCGCCGTTCCCGACGCCACCATTCCGACATTCGCCCGTGCCATCAACTGACGAGCTTCACCTTTAACAATGAAAAACTTTCCGGTGGCGTGTTCGCCGTTAAGATTAGCGCGGATCAACTCGGCCAGTGGCTCCGATGCGGCTGAGACGGCAAACCGGAGATCAGGATTTTTATGATCCAATTCTACTGCCGCCTCGCGCATGACCGGAAAAATCTGTTTCACTTCGCGCTCACGACTGCCGGGAAATAAACCAATCAGATTGCCATCTCGAGTCCCGAATGTGTTCGGGGTCGAGCGATCCCGCGACGTTTGCTCAAAGGTTTCATCGCCCGGTCCCTCGTTCTGAGCAGGAGTGGCGTTTTCGCTCGGAATGACCGACGTCATGGGGTGGCCCACAAAAATCGCGCGCAGGCCCGATTTTTTGTAAAGCTCGGGTTCGAATGGGAAAATACACAGCATCAAATCAATCGACCGTGCCATTTGCGAAACGCGCCGCCGATTCCAAGCCCAGACTTGCGGGCTGATGTAATAAATAATTTTCAGGTCGGAAAACTTCGCTCGGAGGGCGCGAGCAAGCCGAAGATTGAACCCGGGGTAGTCGATCAACACCACCGCGCTGGGCCGCTCCGCGCCAATCTCCGAAATCGTGGCCTGAAATTGTTTTCGGAAAAACGGATAACGCCGGATGACTTCCCACAATCCGACCACCGCAGTGTCATCGATCCAATCGCGCAACTTACTACCAGCAATGGCGCGCATTTGGGGTCCACCGCGCCCGAGAAATTGCATCTTTGGCGCGCGCGCCCGCAGACCCTTTAGCAACGCGGCGCCGTGATTATCACCGCTCCGTTCTCCGGCGACAAAATAGATGATTCCTCCGAACATTTTAGTTCGCCGCGATTCGCTGCGTTATTTCGACGGCGAGCTCGAGCGCGGCGGCGGCGTGGGACCCTGAGACTCTCGGTTCCCCACCGGTGAGCGCACAATCGACAAAAGAAGCGAGCTGTTGCCGCAACGGCTCTTCTTTTTCAATCGCGACGGACTCCCGCGTGATCTGCCCGTCAATCCGGCGAAAAATCTCGCCGCTCTGGCCCTGATAATCTAACGAAAGATAGGCATCTTCCTGGAAGACACGAATCTTGCGCATCTTTTCTGGGCTGATGCGACTGGAAGTGACATTGGCAATGCATCCGCTGGCGAAGCGCAACCTCGCGTTGGCGATGTCTTCGCCGGGACTCAGCACCGGCACCCCTACGGCGTCGATATTTTCCACCGTCGAATTGACCAGATGCAAAATGATCTCCAGATCGTGAATCATGAGATCTAGCACAACGCCAATCTCTGTGCTCCGATTCGGATATGGGGAAAGACGATGCGCTTCGATGAAGCGCGGATGGGTCAGTCGCTGCTCCAGCGCGCTCAAAACGGGATTGAACCGCTCCACGTGGCCGACCTGCAAGACGAGTCCCTTTTCAGCGGCCGCCTGCGCCAGATCGCGCGCGTCGCTGGTCTTTTCGGTGATCGGTTTCTCAATGAGCAAATGCTTGCCCCGCGCCAGCAAATCACGCGCGATCGAAAAATGCGCGCTGGTCGGGGTCGCAACGGAGGCAGCGTCAACCATTCCGGCGAATTCATTGAGCGACGCCGCGGCTTTACCTTTGTATTTCGCACCAATTTTGTCTGCTCGCGCCGGATCAATATCGAGAATCGCGACCAGTTCCGCGTTTGACAGTTCGGAATAGATGCGTGCGTGGTTGCTGCCAATGTGACCCACGCCTACGACGCCAACACGCAATTTTTTCATCGCACACTCGCGATCGTTTGTGGCACGTAATTATCGAGAAACCATTCGTAAAACCGCGCAATGCCCTCCCGCAACGCAATTGTTGGCTCCCAGCCAAGGTTTTTGATCCTGGAGATGTCGAGCAACTTGCGCGGCGTGCCGTCTGGTTTTGAACCGTCCCACGTCAACTTGCCTCGAAAGCCCACCACATCGCAGATTAACTCCGCCAGTTCGCGAATGGAAATGTCCTTCCCGCAGCCAACATTGATGATTTCGGAAGAATTGTAGCGCTCGAGCAAAAACAGAACTGCCGCCGCCAAATCATCCACGTGCAGAAATTCGCGACGCGGTGTGCCTGTCCCCCAAACTATCATCTCTCCTGCACCGCTCATTTTCGCCTCGTGTGCTTTGCGCAACAACGCCGCCAACACGTGTGAAGTCTTAAGATCAAAATCGTCACCCGGACCGTAAAGATTTGTCGGCATTAGCGAGATGAAATTTGCGCCGTACTCGCACGCGAAAGCCTGGCAGAGTTTTATGCCCGCAATTTTCGCTATGGCATAGGCTTCGTTAGTCGGTTCGAGTGGTCCGCTAAGAAGCGCACTCTCCGGAATGGGCTGGGGAGCGAATTTGGGATAAATGCACGAGCTGCCAAGAAACAAAAGTTTGCGCGCACCTGCCTCGTGCGCCGCCCGAATCACGTTGTTTTGAATCTGGAGATTTTCGATCAGAAATTCGACCGGTGCGTCAATATTGGCCTTGATTCCACCGACCGTCGCCGCTGCCAAAACCACCAGTTCCGGTTTCTCATCCGAAAACAAATCCTGCACTGCCCGTTGGTCACGCAAATCAACTTCCGATCGCGACCGCGCAATCAGGTTGCTGAAACCACGAGCCTTCAGTAAGCGGACCACCGCGCTACCGACCAGACCGCTGTGGCCG
>DATELT010000271.1:0-2629 GCA_035276245.1 Chthoniobacterales bacterium | reverse complement strand
GACAGAAAGGGAGGACGCAGATCTTGTTGTCTCGTGATCTTGTTGTCATGTGGTCTGGCCCGCGCGCCGTGCGCGTCACGACCACGTGATGAGACGTAGCTCGTGGTCTTGTTGCAAATGCGGATGAGTCGGAAGCACGCGAATGCTGAAGCCGTAGGCGCCGGATTCGCTCGCCGGAACGGAGCCGCGATAGAGATAGCTGCCGTCGCCGTTCTGACCGGACTGGTTCAATGTCGTTATAGCCGGGTTTTTGATGCCGCCGTTGTCGGCTTCGCCATGATATGCTTCAACCTTCACATGCTGCGGATCGACGGCGCCGAGATGAACCCGGGCGCTGACTTCTAACGATTCACCGACTGGAATATTTTGCCGGTCTTTATTGCCGACCTCAACCTGATCAATTTTCACCTGCGGCCAATCTTTGCGGATACGCGTTTTCCACTGACTCAGGTCGCTGGCCGCCGCGCAATCGTGTTGCGAAAATTCCCGGTAAGCTTGCGCGGCGGGAACATAAAGCCGCTCCGTGTATTCCTTGACCATGCGATGGGAATTAAACTCCGGCGTAACGCTGCGGATGGATTCGCGCATCAACTGCAGCCAGGCGAGCGGAAGTTTGCCGTCGGGCTTGGCGTAATACAGCGGGATGATCTGGTTCTCGAGCAACTGATAGAGACTGGCGGCATCGACTTCATTTTGGAATTCGACGGTGCCGCTTTTGATCTCGGCGCCGATGGCCCAGCCGTTGTTTCCGTTGAAGCCCTCGGCCCACCAGCCATCGAGCACGCTAAGGTTGAGTCCTCCGTTCGGTGGCGCTTTCATTCCGCTGGTCCCGCTCGCTTCCAATGGACGGAGCGGATTGTTCAGCCACAAATCGACGCCCTGTGTTAATCGTCGCGCGATGTAGGTGTCGTAATCTTCGATGAAGACGATGCGATTGTAGAAACCGGATTCACGCGAAAACTTGTAGACTTCCTGGATGAGCGACTTGCCGCCTTCGTCCCGCGGATGCGCTTTGCCGGCGAAAATGAATTGCACCGGCCGGGTGGAATCGTTCAGCAATTTGTGGAGGCGATCCTTGTCGGTGAAGAGCAGCGCCCCGCGTTTGTAGGTGGCGAAACGCCGCGCGAAACCGATGGTGAGAATCTCCGGATCGAGAATGCGGTTAGCAGCGCGAATGGACTCGGGCGATTCGCCCATGCGTTCACGTTGCGCTTTGACCCGATCACGCACGAAGGTCACCAGGCGCAACTTTAGCTTCTGGTGCGCATCCCAGAGAGCGGCATCCGGAATATCGATCACCCGGCGCCAGAAATCTTCATTGGTCAAATTCTCTTCCCAATCGCCGAGATACTTGTTGTAGAGCTCGAGAAATTCCGGAGCCAGCCAGGTTTTGGTATGAATCCCGTTAGTTACGCTGGTGATCGGGACCTCATGCTCGGGCACGCCGGTCCAAACGTCTTTCCACAAGCCGCGACTGACTTCGCCATGGAGTTTGCTGACGCCGTTGGAATGCCGGCTTAATCGCAGCGCCAGAATCGTCATGCTGAATGGATCGGTGGCGTTGACGCGAGTTTGGCCGAAGGAGAAAAACTCGTCGAACGGCAACCCAACCTCGGTCGCGAAACTGCCAAAATACTTGCGCATCATGTCGCGTGGAAACGAATCGTTGCCCGCCGGCACCGGAGTGTGAGTGGTGAAAACGTTTGCCGAAGCGGCCACCTGAAGCGCGGCATAGAAATCCAGCTTCTTCTCCGTGACGAGCCGCCGAATCCGCTCGAGCCCAAGGAAGGCGGAATGTCCTTCGTTCATGTGAAAGACTTCCGGCTCAATCCCGAGGACGTTGAGCGCGTTGACGCCGCCAATCCCGAGCACGATTTCCTGGCGCATTCGCATTTCGAGGTCGCCGCCGTAGAGCTCGGCAGTGATGAGCCGATCTTCAGTGTTGTTGTTTTCGGGAATGTCGGTATCGAGCAGGTAAAGTTTTACCCGCCCGACATGGAGCTCCCAAAGTCGCGCGTAAATATCGCGGTCGAGGATTCGGACACCGACCAGGACCGCACGGTCGTCTTTGCGGACCTCCCGGATTGGCAGGTGATGGAAATTTTGATTTAGACTGACGGCATGTTGGACCCCATCCTTGTCGATTTCCTGCCGGAAATACCCGTGCCGATAGAGCAGACCGATGGCGACGAAATTGAGGTCGAGGTCGCTGGCGGATTTGCAATGGTCACCGGAGAGAATGCCGAGACCGCCGGAATAGTTCGGAATTGATTCGTGGAATCCGAATTCGGCCGAGAAATAGGCGACCGGTTTTTGCAGGGCCAGGCCCGCGCCATTTTTTCCATAGGTATCCTTACGGGTGAGATATTTTTGGAACGCGTCGTAAACCTGTTTGAGTTCGCGGAGAAAAGTTTTGTCGGTGGCGAGTTCTTCCAACCGGGCCTGGCGGGAAAGCTGGAGCATGCGCACGGGGTTGTGATTGGTCCGATTCCAAAGCTCGGGGTCGAGATGACGGAAGAGGCGACGGGCGGAAGGCTCCCACGTCCACCAGACATTGAAGCTGACCTCACGGAGCGGCTCGAGGGCGCCCGGAAGGGTCGGTACTATATTATAGGAGTGAAAGTTCGGC
>DATELT010000270.1:0-3598 GCA_035276245.1 Chthoniobacterales bacterium | reverse complement strand
ATTTGGGGCCAACAATGGAGCTGATTCAAATGTCATACCATCATTTTGCCGCCGCCGAGCAACACCGATGAAAAAATTGGTACTCTGTTTCTCCATCATTTGCGCATCCGGCCTGACGCTGCTCAGCATCTACAACACGGTCATTGATGCGCAAAGCTGGGCCTCGGATATTCCCGCGTCGATCCAAACCGCGAGGGACTACTTTCAACATGTCGACCCAAGGCGGTTTTATGCCGTCGCCGGACCGATTAACGTAATTCTGATTTTGCTGACGATTGTCCTGTTCTGGAAGGATGGCGTGTCACTCCGGGTTTACTTTGCCATCTCGTTGTTGATGTATGTGGCGATCGTCGCGGTGACATTGGCATACTTCATCCCGCGCGATCTCATCCTCTTTACGTGGTCGATTCCAGACCACCTCGACCAGATCAGAACTGCCGCGGCCGAATGGAGCCACATGAATTGGCTCCGTACGGTGCTTGGATTGATCGGCGTTCTCTTTTCCTTCAAAGGGCTCGACGCCTATTATGACTGTGCCACGGAGTCAACGTGAACCCCTCAAACAAGTCGCGGCTACGCAATCGAAGAAACGATTCGACTCGCCAAATGATCGTGGAAGCGGCGCGGGCGCATTTTTTTAGCCACGGATTTCGAAGCGTGACCATGGATGATCTCGCGGAGGAGCTGGGGATTAGCAAGAAAACGCTCTACGCACATTTCCCGGGCAAGATCGATCTGCTGCAGGCGGTGCTGGCCGACAAATTCGCCGGCGTCGAAGCGAAACTAAAGGAAGTGACTCAAGCACACCCGCGCGATTTCCCGGCGACACTCCACGAATTGCTGGCCGGGACGCAACGCGAACTAGACGAAATCAAGCCGCCGTTTGTGCGCGATATGCGGCAGAAGGCGCCGCAGGTGTTCAAAGTTGTTGAACAGCGCCGGGCCGCGTTGATCGAGCGCTATTTCGGCAAACTTTTCATCGAGGGACAGCGTGCCGGGATGGTTCGGAAAGATGTTCCGGCCAAACTGATGATCGAGATTCTCTTGGCCATGGTCCAGGCCATCATGAATCCGCCAAAGATGGAGGAGTTAGGGATGATGCCGAAAGAAGGTTTCAGCGGAATCCTCAAGATTGTTCTCGAAGGTGCACTCACGAGGAGAGGACGCAAAGCGTGAATGTGCCGAACTATCAGCCGATTTGGTCAGTTGCGACCTCGTTAGCTATCGCGTTTCTCCTAAGTAGCTGTGGTGATCCGTCGACAGATCGATTTCAGGGATATGTCGAGGGTGAGTTTGTTTACGTGGCGTCGCCCCTGGCGGGTCAATTGGATACCTTGTCGGTGCGGCGTGGCCAACAGGTAACGATTGGACAACCCCTTTTCTCGTTAGATGAAACAGCCGAAAAAGCAGCCCGTGATATGGCAGGGGCCGCGCTCGTACTTTCTGAAGCAGAGTACACGCGGCAGTCAGAGTTGCTTCGCCGAGGACCCGCTTCGGCGCAGGAGTATGATCGCGCGCGATCAACTCGGGACCAGGACCGACAACGATTGACTCAAGCGCAGTGGAATTTTGATCAGAAAAAACAGGCGGCACCACAAGCCGGCCTCGTCTACGACACACTCTTTCGTCAGGGCGAGTGGGTTGCTGCTGGAAAGCCGGTGGTGGTTCTCTTGCCGCCGCAAAATATAAAAGTGCGGGCATTTGTTCCACAAGCGCGACTTGGCTCAATCCACTACGGTGACCCTGTTCAAGTCAGGGTGGACGGCGTGGCGCAACCTTTTGTTGGCAAAGTGAGCTTCATCTCGCCGCGCGCGGAATACACGCCGCCGGTTATCTACAGCCGCGAGAGCCGGCAGAAACTCGTCTTCATGATTGAATCGGTATTCGATCCCCAGATTTCGGCAAATTTGAATCCTGGTCAGCCGGTGGACGTCGAATTCAAGTCGAAATGAAGAACGACGAAGCAGTTATTGAGGTTCGCGGGATGACAAAGAGTTTTGGCGAGCTTACGGCGGTCGATCACGTCGATCTCACGGTGCGCGCGGGCGAGATCTACGGGTTTCTAGGCCCGAATGGCAGCGGCAAAACCACTTTCCTCCGCATGCTGTGCGGATTGCTTCGGGCTGATGACGGCAAGGGACAGGTTCTGGGTCACGACGTCATCGCGGAGAGTGAAGCAATCAAACGCGAGGTCGGTTATATGACGCAGCGATTCAGTTTCTGGGAAGATTTGAGCATCGAGGAGAACCTCGATTTCGTCGCGCGAATGTACGGCGTGAAGAAACGGCGGGAGGCGGTGCGACAGAGTCTTGGCGAACTTGGGTTGACGCAACGCAAGACTCAACTCGCGGGTCAACTCTCTGGTGGATGGAAACAGCGTCTGGCGCTCGCAGCCTGCCTCATTCACCGTCCAAAATTGTTGTTGTTGGACGAACCGACGGCCGGGGTTGATCCCAAAGCGCGACGCGATTTCTGGGAAGAAATTCATCAGCTCGCGGCCGAGGGATTGACCTTTCTCATCACCACGCATTACATGGATGAAGCGGAACGCTGCCAGCGACTGGCCTACATTTCCAAGGGCAAATTGCTCGCGGATGGCACCGTCGACGAAGTAATCTCACGTGTCGGACTGACGACATGGTCGGTGCGGGGGCCGGATTTGTCGCAGCTAGCTGAGCAACTCCGTGAGACTCGCGGGGTACAACAAGCAGTCGCGTTCGGAAATTCGCTGCATGTCAGCAGCAACAATGCATCCGCGCTCGAACACGCCATCGCGCCATTTCGCCATCAGCCATACCAGTGGCAACAAATTCCATCCGGTTTGGAAGACGCTTTCATCAGTTTGATGGACGACGGCAAATCATGAAAGGGCACCCTAAATTTTCGTTTCAGCGCCTGTTCGGGATCATCTCGAAGGAATTTCTGCAGATGCGGCGGGACCGGCTCACCTTCGCGATGATGCTTGGGATTCCACTGATTCAACTCACGCTATTCGGCTACGCCATTAATTCCGACCCGCGACATCTGCCCGCCGCCGTGCTTTTAGCCGATAAAGGCGCGCAAGGCCGAACCCTGCTTTATGCGATGAAGAACAGCACCTACTTCGATTTTGTCCGGCAAGTGAAGACCGAAGCGGAAGGATACAACTTGCTTGCTCGGGGGCAGGTGCAGTTTGTCATCAATATTCCGCCAAATTTCAGCCGCGATCTTTTGCGGGGCGATCGACCTGCTTTATTGGTCGAGGCGGATGCAACGGATCCGGCTGCGACCGGAATCGCGCTCGGCTCATTGCCGCCGATTCTTGACGCAGCATTGCAAAACGATTTGAAAGGGCCGCTCGCTTCGCTCAGCTCGACGAGCGGGCCCATCGATCTGCGCGTGCACGCGCTTTACAATCCCGAAGTCGTTACCCAATACAATATCGTGCCGGGTTTGATGGGCGTGATTTTAACCATGACCATGGTCATGATCACCGGCCTCGCCATTACGCGCGAGCGTGAGCGCGGCACGATGGAAAATCTTCTGTCTATGCCCACGCGACCGAGCGAAGTTTTGGTTGGCAAAATCGTGCCTTACATCCTCGTCGGATACATCCAAG
>DATELT010000269.1:0-8062 GCA_035276245.1 Chthoniobacterales bacterium | reverse complement strand
CGGGCCCGGGTCAAACTATTCCGAGAGCGTGTCGATCCGCTCCGCTAGTCCGAAGTCGAGATCAGTCAGGCCGCCTTTGCTATGAGTCGTAAGCACCAGTCGCACTTTGTTAAATCGAATGTCGATATCAGGATGGTGCTCTTCTTCCTCTGCCACTTCGGCTACTGCATTCACAAAATCAATCGCATCCGTGAAATCGTCGAACTCGAACGTGCGCTCGATGTGCTTTTTCTCCAGCTCCCACTCGGGCACTTTTTTCAATCGAATTTTTGCTTCATCGGCTTTGATCAAATCCGCCATATCGGCAGAATGAGTAACACCCGAAATTTGTTTTGCAAACGGCGATTATTGCCGGCTCAAAATCAGGTCTGCGGCCAAGGCAGACCGAGGATTTTGCGCAGATTCCTTTCCGAATCAAAGAGTTCTACCGCGACGGCCCGCGATCGCCGGGAAAGGGCCGGCCAATCTGCGATCACTTCACTTACTGCTGCACTGGCCGATTCCAAATCATTGACGAAGCGAAAACCGCTTTCTTTGGGAAGATATTTTGCCGCTCCGGTGTCTTCGGTAACAACGGGACGTCCCATCGCCAAAAACATGGCGGCACGATCGCTTATCCAACCGGTCTGCCACGCCACATCAACCCCTTTAATCGCAGTGAATTCCGCGCTGGCCGAGGCGAGATAACGCCGATACCGAGCAGCGGTTTTTGCCACTTCATGCGGGTCGACCACATGCCAGCCGCGCTCGCTCAAACGGGCTCGCTCGGGATCGTCCCGACCGAGATTCATAGCAAGCTCGAATCGCGTCTTTTTCGTTCGCGCAGGAAGATCCAGATATTTCTCAAATGCCACCTTTTTTGAAAGGTCCGGAAACTCGCCGTTCACTTCGACCGCGCCGCCCCAATACCACTGCCCAATCGTTGTGAACTTGAGGTGTGTGGGCCGGCGCTGCGGTTGAACGAATTCCGTGTCAACCAATGGAAAAAACGTTTGCCATCTGAGTTGAGACCGCGGCAGACAACAATCCGACCTTCCTGCATTTAAGCCGATCGTCCAAAACTCGTGATGATGCGACTGGCCCATTTCCATCTTTGTCATCCAGTAAAAGATTTCGCTCGGATCGAGATCGCAAAAGATTCGGCGTTCGAATTCCAGGAGGAGCGGAGGGTGGACTGAATAACTGAGATTCAACAGCGTATTTGGGCGGGCCAGCCGTTCGTGCAAGTCGGTTTTTGGGAGGCCAAAACACCGCATCTGGCCGAGATTCTGGGCATCGCTGGCTTGCGCTTGATATAGCAGACAATAATTCTCGGCTAGTCCGTAAAGCCGGAGTTGCGCAACAAAACTTTTGATCGCGGCGCGGTCCGCCGTTTCGTTACCGCTGCCGGGAAAAACTTCCAGCCAGACGGCTTCGAGGTGGAGTCGCTTTAATCCGAGCATCCATTGCAATGGCACGGAAAATACTCCCCCGCCCTCGCGGTATTTCGCCGCAAATCCGCAGCCCAGGAAAATCGTCACATGGCAAAATGACGACTTTTGGCGAAGACGCGACTGCTTCCTGAGGTCAAATGTCAGTATTTCTTGGGGGACGCAGCTCTGGCATCGACTCAGAACTGAAACTAAGCTAATGGAAGCTTATTAGCGATCTTTCTACGCAAAACACGTGGCACCACTAACTCCCAGGCTCCCGCTTTATGCCGCCTTTGGAATGAGCCGCGAAATTAGAACTAGCAACGCGATCACAACAGTCCCGAGCGCTCCCCAAAAGATATAGCGCGCGGATCCGGTCAGAGTTTCTGCCGCCCGTTCCGATCTAAGAACCTGTTCGGGTCCAAGTGCAGCCTCCGTCCGCTCTGAGCGCAACAATTGTGCGGCAATTAACTTGGCATCATATCGCGGAGCAGCTGCTTCCTCGTTGCCGTAGTAAAGGGCTATTGGCTGCGATTTCGACGAGGCGAAAATAATCCGCGTTACCGGATAGTATCCGCGAAAATCACGTAGCTCGATCGCCGGATTATCGCCGTTATCAGTTTCCATTAGAACCGTGTCCGTCTTCGGTGGAGCTGCAAAAGAGACAGCTAGCTGTTCAGCTGGTTGATTCGGCACTCGCCGCCATGTGGTCCGCGCTAATTCACGTGGGTATTGGTCACCCCGTTCGTCGGTCAATTCTTCCCAGAACCGAAATGTTCGCTCAAACAATGCGGAAGTTGAAGCGCAAGAAATGCGTTTGAGTGGTAATGCGGCTAGCGGCAATTTCAGTTGCCATCGCGAGAGTGCGGGATGTTTGGGATCATTCGCGATCCCGGCATGGAGCGGAACAGTCCGCTCGATCGAGGTGCATTCGATCAAATACGGCAACTGTGAGTTTTCGCTAACGACTCGGAGATCACGAAAATCTGGAGCCGCCCGGGCAAGAATATCGGGATCGAGCTCGATTTGTTGTGCTCCTAGCTTCGCAATTTGGATTGGTTTGCGGAATCTCCATGGTGCGACATCGATCTTTGCGCCAGCGACAAAATCCTGGGGGAGATTCGCAGCCGGATTGTAGCCGGGATTCTCCACCGGCAGGCTCAGCTGCCCCTGGGTCGTGCCAGCCCGTCGCAATTGATCACCCAGATGACCGAGGTCATAGCGCGGCGCCTCACACTGACTATTCCCCAAAAGCAGACTGTACGCGCCTGGCGCCGCTGCGAAAAAGATGAGATGCGTTATTCGCCGGTCCGCCCGAACTTCGGAAACGAGCAGCGGCGGACTATCGCCGTTGTCGATTAACAGGACCAACTCTCGTCCGAAAATCTGTTTATCGATCGGAAGGTCAAGGTGGGCTTCGACTTTTCCATCTAGATCTACGCGATATAAAACCGCGCTGCTCAAAATCTCTTCTTGTAAGTTCTGTGCTGACAATTCCGGTGCTGCCGCTGTTACGGTACGGGTGAAAACCGACTCGGACGCGCTGATCCGAATTGACGCGATCCGCAGATTCGAGGCGCCGAGATCAATCCCCAGCCGCGTTATTCCCGGATTTTCGTCACGCGATTTAATCGTGACTGTGACCGGTTCAGTTGGCGCAGGAGATCCGGCTGCGATTAATCGTGCGCTTGTCCATGGAACCGGCGGCGTCCGGTTATCGTCAACGACGATGCGCAGAAACTGCCATCTGCTTTCGGGAAACGCGACGTGAAGATTAATCGCGCCGTTCCCCATGCGAAAAATCGGAGCGCCTGATGTTAATATTCGCCACTCCTTTTGATCATTCGATCCTTCCACCCGCGCCGCTTTGATGAAATTTGTGGTGGCGGGTGTCTCCAGCATGACACCTGAGATAGTCGAGTCGCTGCCAGTCGTGATCAGCAATCGCGTCTCGGCGGAAACAATTTCAGCGCTAAGATCCTTCACCGGCACGCTCGATTCCAGTCGCGGCATCGGTTGATCGATCAAAAAGGGAATTTCCTTCTCGTTGGAATCGAGAATCCGTAGATCGCTTAGATCCGGTCGCGCGATATTTGATGTTTCCACCGGCAGATTTATCTGTGCCAACCCCGTCGCCGGCACGTCAATGGATTGACGATATTGCCATTGATTGGGCGTAAGCGCGTACGCTGCGCCCGTCCAAAAAATGATCGGCATCAGAACAGCGCAGGGTTTCATTGTTTCTGCGGTTGGTTCAGGAAACGCTGATAGAGGAACGAAGCGACAATCGCGATGATTGCGACGACGATGAGGGCGGCGATACGATAAAGTTGCTGGAGCTGCGACAGATCGTGGAAGAAAAGCTTCAAGAGGACCACGCAAAGCAGGACAAGACCCGCATAGCGTGCGCCGCGGGTGCGTTTGCGAATTCCGACGATTAACAGGAGCAAAGCGAAGAGCGCCCAGGCAATGCTGTAGCTCATGTCGCGCGCGAAATTTCCACTGAACTGAAATGTAAGCTCGTACGCACCTGGCTTGGTGAAGTAATCGGCGATTTCAATGTTCAGCAAAACGAAGGCGAGAATGACTCCACAGGAATTGAGTAATGGCGGAGCATTTTGATTAAGCACCAGGTTACGCGGCGGTGCCAACAACCTCGCGGCGACGAAGAAGCAGATGGCAACGATTCCATAGGTGTAAAGGTACCAGTTAAAGATCGGAGTGGCTGCGCGCGGGTGATAAGCGAGCACCGCCGGATTACAAACCAGTCGCGCGAAACAAACCAGCAGGAGCCCGATTCCGGCGATGCGCAAACCGGGATGCGGCACGCGATGAAACAGCCAGCACAAGGCGGCACCTTCCAGTGCCCAACCCAGAGTGATCCATTGCCGATCGAACTGGATCGGAAAAATCAAGGTGATGAAAAACAACGCCGCACCGCCAAAAAGGGCGAGCTGCGCGTTACGCGCTGGACTGTCCGTCGGAATTAAACGAAGTAGCACGACCAGGCAAATCAGCGACGGAATCGCAAACGCTGCCGGAACCAGACCAAGCATTCCGCTGTGCGGATGCGTGACACGAACCACCTCGTAAATCAGATAAAAATGCAGCGGCGCAGCCAAAGCCGCGCTCGCCCAGACCGTGCTCTTGCGAGCGAACTGCCGATGAAAAACAAATGGAAAAACCGTGAAAAGCGCTGCGAACCCGAGATACCAAAGAAATGGAAGGTCCGCTTTTTCTTTCTGGAAACGAGCGAAATGCCAGACGTACTCGAGCAGAATGGTGGACCCGAGCGCAACACAAGCGAGTAAATCGAGTGAAGCTATTTTGGTAATGCCGAGCAACAAAACCGCCAGCAGAAGTGCGAGGCCGAAGACTGGCGACGGATTCGACAGCGGCAGCCGCAACGTCGCCATGATCAGCAACAGAAACGGTAGGGTCGCAGCCAGAGTTGGAAGTTGGATGGCGAAGTTCGCGGGCACGCCCAATCCACCGAAAATGTTTCCAACTTCTCCCGGTTTTTCACCAAGCCGGCGTGACATCACCGTAGCTCCGGCGATAAAGAAAATTGAAAATCCACCGATTAGCAGAAGTGACGCTGGCAAGCCACCGAGTTCTGGCGGTGTTCGCAAAATCCAGGCGCCGAGCGTGACCAGTGTCAGGACTAGAACAATAGCCACCGTCGCGAGCATTCCCGTTAATGCAGCCGCCAACAGCGCAAGGATGTTGACACATAACACCAGCGGCCAAATAAGAAACGAACCGGTGACCAATTTGAATATCGGTAGGAGCACCAGGAGCAAGGTCGCAGCCGGAAACAAATGGACCGACCACGACGGCGTCGCTTTGCCCCACCTCTGCATCACGATTGGAAGCGACGAATGAAGAAGCGCAAAGACGAAATAAGCACCAAGAGCGACGGAAAGATTGTGCGCAGTCAAATAATCGTTAGTCCATAGTCCCAGAAAAACAAAGACGGCGAGCCCGACGACGGCGACGAGACGGTTGAAATATTCTTTCGCCAGAACGAGCCCAAGCAGTCCCAGGTCGACCAAAAAAAGATAACTCATAATCAACCCCGCTCGATTCCCGATGCTGGTAAATGAGAAAAAGTAAAAGGCCCAGCACATTGCGATTGTGCCCACGCCAAGAGCCGCGCCGGAAATCGCATTGTCCAATTTCCCCGCGCGGTTGGTTGTGACAGCGGCAACTAGAAACAGGATTTCGAAAGCGAGAAACACCCCCATCGGAACAAGCGTTTTGGTTCCGGTGAAGTACTGTTCGCGTAGAAAAAAATTACCTACCCACGCGACTTGCATGAGAACCGTGCCCACCGCGCCGAGGATTGGTAGGGAAGCCCACTCTTTGCGTCGAGCCGCAGCAAGCAAACCGATATCAAGCAAGGCAATGTATCCGAACAATCCCAGCGGATTGTCTTGCCCGGTCGAAAGAACGACCGGCGTCAGAAAACCGCCGGCGATTCCGAGGATCGCGACCACCAGCGCGTTCATTCGTACCGCCAGGAGAAAAGCTGCGGTCGTAATTAGTGCCATGAGTGCAAACGTTGGGATCAGTCCAAAGAACGGGAAGTGATAGAACGCGCGGCAGGCGAAGGTGACAGCGTAAAGAATGAGAATACCGGTTGCGCACAATGTTTGCGCAGTGATGACGTTCTCTTTGCGCTTCAACAACATGCCGCCACCGACAAGTGCAATCCCAGCGAGAAATCCGATCGCGACCCGTAGCTCCGGCGGAATCAGGTTGTGTTCGAACGAATATTTTACGAAAAAGGCAACACCAAGGAACAAGGCAAAGCCGCCGATCCAGGCGAACATTTTCGCGCCCATGAATTGTTCCCAATCGATTTTGCGCGACGACGGTGCAGTTATTTCAAAACGCGTTTCTTCGGCCGCCGCTGCTGGTTCCACCTTCGGTATCGGCGCAATTACCGAGAGCGGCAGAGGTGGCGGAATCGAAACCGGTGAGATGATTGGCTCAGGTGACGGCGGTTCCGTGATGATTGCCAGTGGCTCTGCTGGCGCCCCTCCACGCGGCGCTTCCGGGCGTGCTTCGAGCATGCGTAGCCGCTCTCGAAGTTCTTCGATTCCCCGCAGCGCCTGACTCGCCTTTGCCAGCGCAACCACCGGAACAACAAGCACCACTACGATAACGATCAAAGCCAGAAGAATAAGACCGCCCATAAGATGTCTTGTTAGTATCCGCTACCTGCGATGTATTACGGAATCGATAAATTCGCCGGTAAACATCGAATTACTCGATCATGAATATTCATCACCTCGAGCTTTTCTATTATGTCGCCCGCCATGGCGGAATTGTGCCCGCAGTCCGGAATATGCCGTATGGCATCCAGCAACCTGCGGTTAGTGGACAGATTGCGCGCCTCGAAGAATCTCTCGGCTCCAAGCTATTCAATCGCCGTCCATTCGCCCTCCTCCCTGCGGGCAAGGAGTTGTTCGAATTCATTCGTCCTTTTTTCGACGAGATTGATCGTGTTGGCGAGACAATTCGGGGCGGCTCGGCCCATCACCTCCGCGTCGCCGCGCCCGCAATTGTGCTCCACGATTATCTCCCTGAAATTTTTCGGCGACTCCGAAAACAATTTCCATCCTTTCGTCTGAGCCTTCATGAGGCGGCGCGTGCCGAGGCAGAACGACTTTTGCAGGCGGGCGAAATCGATATCGCTATTACCGTGCTTGAGCGAAAGAAGGCGAACACAGTTCGTTCACGCCCTCTGCTGGAATTGCCGCTGATCCTGCTAATAAAAAATACGCAACGGCTCACTCGTGCTGAGGAATTGTGGGGCCGCGATAAAATTGAGGAAACGCTAATTACGTTTCGGCGCGGCGATCCAGTCGCGCTTCACTTTCAGGATGGATTGCAGCAACTGGGTGTTGAATGGTTTCCGGGGATCGAAGTAAATTCGACGCGCTTGATCGAAGGTTATGTTGGGCACGGCTACGGAATCGGCTTAACAGTTAGTACGCCCGGATTCAAACCACCTAAAGGCATTCGCGCGCTGAAATTACCGACCTTTCCCGAGGTCATAATTGGCGCTGCCTGGACGGAAAAACTCTCACCGATTGCGCAGCAATTCCTGGAGGAAGTGGAGCATGAAGCGACATCGCTTCGAAAAAGTCCCGGCGGTCGGTGCATCGCGATTTGACGCTTCTTCTCCCCTCCGCAAATTACCGCTTCCCAGCGCCCGTAGCTCAACTGGATAGAGCATCTGACTACGGATCAGAAGGTTTGAGGTTCGAATCCCCACGGGCGCGAGTGCTTCGAATCCCCACGGGGCGCGAGTGCTTTCAACTGATCGATAGGAAGTGATTTAGGTCGCGCGACGGTGCTCTGCTCGGCCGAATTTTCTTCGTTCGCACAGCTTCATCGGGAAACAGTGAGAGTGGGAAGAAGTTAACCAGGCCCTTATGCCTCGTGAAAAAAAAGCCAGGCCGGAACACGACCTGGCCTTTTTGGGCGAAATACCCCAATTGAAAGGTACCCGACCTATTTTGCAGTCGGAGCTGGGGCTGGAGCAACAGTCTCCTTGTGTTGCGCACAAGCTCCAAGTCCCAAAGCGGTGACCAGAACGGCCACGATCATGATCATTTTCAGAAATTTCAATCTATCTC
>DATELT010000268.1:0-22207 GCA_035276245.1 Chthoniobacterales bacterium | reverse complement strand
GCCGGCCGCTTTCAATCCATCGGCGAGATTGAGCGGCGTCTGCCCCCCGAATTGAACAAACACACCTTCCGGTTTTTCCTGGTCGTAAATATTGAGCACGTCCTCGAGGGTCAGCGGCTCAAAATAAAGTTTGTCGCTGGTATCGTAATCAGTCGAGACCGTTTCCGGATTCGAATTCACCATGATGGTTTCGAACCCGAGCTCGCGCAGAGCGAAAGCGGCGTGGACACAGCAATAATCGAATTCGATCCCCTGACCGATGCGATTGGGCCCGCCGCCCAGAATCATGATTTTGCGCTTCCCGCTTTCACGCCGCTCGTTCTCGTCCCCGTAGGTCGAATAATAATACGGCGTGTAGGCTTCGAATTCAGCCGCGCAGGTATCGACCAGTCGATAAGTGGGAGTGATTTTCTCCGCGACTCGCTTGGACCTTATCTCGTTTTCCGTCTTTTCGTTCGCGATCGCCAGCTGCCGGTCAGAAAAACCCAGCTTTTTTGCACGGAGCAGCTTCGATAGCACAGGCATCGTGCTTGTGGGGCCAACGGGCATCTTGCCCGTTGCTTCATGATTCACCTGCAAGACACGATTAACCTGCAAAATAAAGTTCTTTTCACGCAATCCCGCCTTCCTGGGATTGCATTCGATGTACTCTCTGCAATGCTCGAGTTCCTGCTCATCCCGCACGATCCGATCATAATTTTCATCTTGCCAAACGGTTTCCCGATTTCCGCTTCTGCGCTTAAGCTCTTTTCCGGTGAAGCTTTTCCAAGAATGCAAAATCTCCGATAGAGAGTGGCCGTTAAGCGGCTGCAGTAAAGCGTGGACGTGGTTCGGCATCACAACGAAGGCATCGAGCAGATACCGCGTTCCTTGAAAGTGTTTCAACGCGCTCGCCACAGTCTCCGCGGCGTACTTCGCTTGAAGGAGGCAGGAACCGTGGCCCTTATCGAGCCATTCTTCGCGGGCTTCCTGGAACCGACGTTGATACTCATACTTCGTCGCCGCGTCCCAGGGTTCCGGATGAAATTTTCGCCAGGTAATGAGTTCTTCTTCCCATTCGCGCAGCAATGTCGCCGGCACAGCATCCGCGAGTCTAAAGGTGACAAAGTAAGCAGCGCCGGCTTGGCGCCAATGCGGGAGGTTGCGATGCTTGATTTTTATTTCGCCACGCGGGTTCATTCCGTGAAAAGTTCCGACGGCTTGCGATTCAACGGGCGGGACGCCCGTTGTCCCCACAGGCGAGACGCCTGTGCTACTTAAGCGCCCCGCCTCGCTTACGATCTGCTCCACATTCCGCAAGAACCAGCGATCAATTTTCGTCAGGTCGAAAACGTCTTCTACCGACATGCCGCTCTGAAACGCCTGGCCGATATAAAAAATTCGCTCGGCATCCGGCACCGCCAGTTTCAAGCGTAACGTCTCCGCGTCGACTTGCTTCTCATTCCCGTCCCCGATCAAACCGAAGCGTTTGATCTCCAAGCTGCGCAACGCTTTTTGTAGCGCTTCCTTAAAGGTGCGGCCGATGGCCATCGCTTCACCCACGCTTTTCATTTGCGTGGTCAGAGTTGGATCGGCCTGCGGGAATTTCTCGAAAGTGAACCGCGGGACTTTGACCACGCAATAATCGATTGTCGGTTCGAAGCTGGCCGGCGTCTCCCGGGTGATGTCGTTTTTGATCTCGTCCAGCGTGTATCCGACTGCCAGTTTTGCCGCGATCTTTGCAATGGGGAACCCCGTCGCCTTGGATGCCAGCGCGCTAGAACGCGAGACGCGCGGATTCATTTCGATTACGACCATGCGGCCGTTCTCCGGGTTAACTGCGAACTGAATGTTCGACCCTCCGGTCTCGACTCCAATCTCGCGAATCACCGCGAATGCCGAATCACGCATCATTTGGAATTCCTTGTCGGTGAGTGTTTGTACTGGGGCGACCGTGATCGAATCACCTGTATGAATGCCCATCGGATCAAAGTTCTCGATCGAGCAAACAACCACGCAGTTGTCGGCGCGGTCACGCATCACCTCCATCTCGAATTCTTTCCAGCCAACTAACGATTCCTCGATTAGAACCTCGTTAACCGGCGAAATGGCGAGACCGCGGGCGGCGATTTCCGTCAACTCCTCGCAGTTGTAAGCGATCCCGCCGCCACTGCCACCAAGGGTAAAGGCTGGCCGGATAATCAGCGGAAAACACCCGATCGTGTCGGCGATCCTTTCGGCATCCTCGACGGAGTGCGCGACACCGGAACGCGGCACGTCCAGCCCGATCCGCAACATTGCTTCCTTGAAGAGCTGGCGATCCTCGCCCTTGGCGATGGCCTGGGCATTAGCGCCGATCAGCTTCACGTTGTGCCGGGCAAGCGCGCCGTTGCGATTTAGTGCCATGGCAGCGTTTAGCGCCGTCTGGCCGCCCATGGTGGGCAAGATCGCGTCCGGTTTTTCCCGTTCCATAATAGCCTCGATCACCTCGGCCGTAATTGGTTCTATATAGGTACGATCGGCGAACTCCGGATCGGTCATGATCGTCGCCGGGTTCGAGTTCACCAACACCACGCGGAAGCCCTCTTCGCGCAAGGCTTTACAGGCCTGCACCCCGGAATAATCAAATTCGCAGCCTTGCCCGATCACGATTGGACCGGAGCCGATGAGCAGGATTTTCTTGAGCTCGTTGTTCCGCGGCATCTGCGCGGCGGGAATGATAGATGAAAACCGACGAACTTCACGCGGGAAACGCGTGGAGCACTAAGCACGACGGTCCATATCGCAACCGCGCCAGCCATATGTAATATCGAAACTCAGCCATTTTGGCTGACTCGACAGACAAGCTTCCAGTTTGTCACGGTTCGAATCACGCAACAGCCCTGCGTTGGCGGTCCAGATAAACCTTACAAATGCCTTTGATCCGCGTCAGAACGTAATAGGTCGTCTGGCTGCGCACGCGCACCAGTTCGGCGCCGATAATTCGCGTTACGAAATCGCTCGGCAAATCCAGAATCTCTTGCGGCGTTGCGCCCTCGAGTCCCTTGCAAAGAATCGCGGTCATCGCTCGGGTCAGAGTTTGCACCTCCGGCCCAAGTGTCATCCGAATATGAGCCTTGCCCTTTTCATCGACATGCAAATAAACGCCGACCGTGTCCGCGCACTCCTCGTCTTTGCGAATATCCTGTAAATCAAATTCTTCGCCCTCGCGTGGCTCCTGTTTCTTCGCGTTATCCGCATACGAAACTAGCGTCTCACGTCGCTCGTCTTCCGGGAGCGACTCAAACAGATTGATGATGTTATTAAGCTTGGGCGGATACATCGTAGTCATGAATTTATCTCTCCTTTGCGGGCTGTCATTCAAGACTGGGTCGGCTAACTCGCCGCTGGCCGATCCTTACCAGCCGTCGGGATGACGTGCCACGAAACCGCGAGTATCGCGGCCTTCGGAGTACCAACGTGGGCCGACCGCATCGCCATCGCGCATGTCAGTAGTATCGAGTCGAAGACCGGCAATGATGGCAAATGTGTGTCCGTCTCGCGAGTAAACGGTTATCCAACGGCCGCGACCGCGTCGGCCATAATGACGAAGGTCACTCGAGGGCAAGGGCGCATCCAGTAATCCGGCGTAATGCAGAGCGAACGAAACCGCACCGGAACAATCGTAGCCGTGATCGTTGAAAGAACCGTGACCGCCGCCCCACACATACGGTTTGCGTCGCAACGAATTCACCGCCCAGATCGCATTTTTAACGTTGTCTGGCGCCTCTGAGGGGGCATAGGCAATTCCATCGCGCAAAACGGCCCTGCTACCTTCCACTATGGGGCGGTTCGAACGAATGATGGGAGCCTCGTTCGCGGTCTCAGCGTCGTCGTTTTCTTCCTCCACCGCTTGAGCACGCGGTACCGGGACCGCTTGCGCGCGGGGCGTGTAATACGCGACACGCATAGGTTCCGCTCGGGTCGAGTCGCTTGGCGGTTGCCCGGCCAAAAATGGTTGCAGCGGCACACCGAAGGACCCGTGTCCCGCCGACCTCCCTTCCTGCGCATCCACAGATCCGACCGACCCAAAAACCGCGGCTATCAGTGCGATAAAGCGCAATCCGGACCTGACGTTTCCAGCCGCCATACTTGAGAATGCAGCTTGTACCGGGCCAACCTTGCGTTTACAAGATTATAGGGTGGCCATTCTGGCCGGCTCGAAAGAAAATCGGGCGGCGCAAAATCGCCGCCCTACAATTCGACCACGGGTTCGGTGGATCAGTGCCGCCGCCACGGCCAAGGTTGTTTTCCCTCTGGGGACGGCCGGTCGGCTGCTGCAGGCGACACGCCTGCCACCACAACGAGTTAATCTGGCCGCGTCATCCCGAGCTGGGCGAAAAGAAACGAATATTCATCTGCCAGCTGTTTAATTCGCTCGCTCAAGGCCGTGCCGATTCCATGTCCGGAACTAGTGCTGGTCCGGAGCAAGATCCGGTTGTTTGATTTGTTGGCTTCACTCAGGCGTGCCAGCATTTTGCGCGAATGATACGGCGCAACGCGACCATCGTTCGCGCCGGTCATGAACAAGATCGACGGGTATTTTGCGCCATCGGTGACGTGATGATAAGGCGAGTAAGCGTAAAGGGCCTGGAACTGGCCCGGGTCCTTAACTGTCCCGAACTCAGTTACGTTAAAGGCGCCGTTGGGAGCGAGCTCGACTCTGAGCATGTCGTAGATTCCGACGGATGAGACCACGGCCCGGAACTGGTCCGGGTGTTGCGTGATCATCGCACCCATCAGCAACCCCCCATTGCTGCCGCCAAGGATGGCCAGCTTCTCCGGACGCGTCCACTTCTCGTTAATTAAATATTCAGCCGAGGCGGCGAAATCATCGAAGACGTTTTGTTTTTTCGTGAGGTTCCCTGCCTTGTGCCATTCCTCGCCGAACTCCCCGCCACCGCGGATATTGGCCACTACGTAAACGCCGCCACGATCGAACCAAAGCCGGCGCACGAAATCAAAGTTCGGTTGCATGCTGAGGCTGTACCCGCCGTAGCCGTAAAGCAGCGTGGGATTGTTCCCGTCGAGCTTCGTTCCTTTTTTCCGAAGGATGTTCAGCGGAACCTTTGTCCCGTCCTTTGAAGTTGCCATTTCGCGGCTCACTTCGATGTCGGCAAACGAAACCGGAGAGTTATTGACCAGCGCGGTTTTCCTCGGTTGCGCATTTCCTACAAGATGGAACCACGCAGCCGGTTCTGTGTAACTGACATCGCGAAAGAGCAGCGAATTATCTTCCAGCGACTCCATTTCCGTCACCGCGGAGATTGGTCGAGTCGGAACGATCGTTTCGTTTTTGCCATCGAGGCCGACACGACGGATTTGTGACGGTCCGCCGAGAAGATCACCGAGGTAAAGTGCGTCACCCGTTGGCTCGATGAACTGAATCACCGCCTCGCCAGCCGCAACGATTGTGGTTGCATTGGCCAGCTCCGGTGCATCCAAGGACAGTCGCAGAATTTTCCCGCGCGGCGCATCCGCCCGGGAAAGCAAGTAAAGCGCATTGTCGCGACCGAGACGCGCGGACTTAATCTGATCCCGGAACCGCGTCAGCTGCTTCCAGTCTCCCTCTGGTCCGAGCAGGTAATGCGCGAAATCGCCCCCGTCGCCGTTGGCGACCGTCGCCAGAATGTATCTTCCGTCCTGAGACGCCTGAAGGTTAATCTCGGCAATGCGGGGAAAATCTTTGCCGATTGAATATGTATCCTCGGAGTCGTTAGTCCCGAGCTTGTGAAAATAAACCTGCTGATAAAAATTCAGATCGGCATCCGGCCGTTCGCCTTTGCGCGGAAATCGGGTGTAATAAATCCCGGTCCCGTCCGCGTTCCACGCTGCACTGCCGCCGGCAGTTGGAAATTGCACGTGCGCGATCGAATCCTTCAGCGCTTTGCCGGTGGCGGTTTCGTATATGCGCAGTGTTCCGTCTTCGCTGCCGCCTTGCGAAATCGACATCGCGACGTATTCGCCGTCGCGTGAGGGAACGAACCAATCGATCGCTGTCTTGCCCGTGGCATCCAGCTTGTTCGGATCAAGCACCACTTTCTCCGATTTCAAATCATCGGCCGACGACAAGGTTACCAGCATTTGCTGCTGCTTCGGTGGCTGGAACTTGAAGGCAAACAAAATGCCCGGACGCGAAACAATTCCGGAGTAACTCGGCGAAGTTTTGGCGTACCAATCGGTTAGTTGCTTTTCAATCGCCGCACGATCCGGCAATTGGTCGAGATACTTCCGGGCTCGCTGATTTTGGCCGTCCGACCAGGCTTTCACCGCCGGATCATCATCTTTCTCCAGCCACTGGTAATCGTCCTGAACCTTTACGCCCTGGTATTCATCCGTCACCGGTTTCTTCGGCGTTTGGTTAATTGGCTCAGTGCTGAGTAGATTCGGCAAAGTCATGACGCCAAGCGCGCCGGCGAAAACGATTAACGAAATTCTCATATTAATACAAAATACGTGCTCGCCAGGGCGTTCAACGGCATTCGTCGAATCGTGGCATTCCCAGTTGTATTTGAACAGCGACGCCTCGGCTTCCGTCGCCTATTTCTCAGCAGACTCGGGCACTGCTTTTTCGGCCGCTTGAAATCCAATCTTCGAATGCGTTCCGTCGCAGAACGGTTTTTCCGTGGATGCACCGCAACGGCAAAGGGCCATCCGTTTCTCCACCGGAAATTTGTTCCCATCCGCATCCGTTAACTCTACCGGCCCGTTCACAATATAAGGGCCGTTCTTGATTGTCTCGATGGTTACTTCAGCCATAATTTTGATTCCTTCGCGTCGAGTTTAGTTCGGTAACAATTCGGCCGCCGGATACAAGACCCCGTTCTTGATTACGCTATCAATATCCGATGCGTGGGCAATGTCTTCGGCTGGATTTGATTTCAAAATCACAAGATCGGCAAAATATCCCTTTTCGATTTTACCGATGTGGGAGCCGGTTTCGCCGCCGAACAATTGCGCGGCGTTCGCTGTGGTGCATTGCAGGATCTGCATCGGAGTCAATCCGGCTTCTTTCATCAACTGAAACTCACGGAACAACGCCGGACCGTGAATCGTCCCGATGTTTCCCGCATCAGTGCCGGCCGCGATTGTGACCCCAGCATCCTCAAGCGTTTTCAGGTTCTTGAGGGCAACATCGTAGGTTTTCCTGATCCGATCGAGCGCGTCTTCCGGCTTGGCCAGCGCCGTCTTGATCCGATCCGGCAGTTTATCTGGCGAAATTCTTGTCACATCGAGCGACCCGATCACTTCGGGATTACCCCACGCTTTCTCTTCCGGGGTCAGATTTAACCTGTTGGCGAAGACGCGGCCATAGCGCTCGAACACCACCAGAGTGGGACACAAAATCGTGTGTCGATCCTTCAGCAGCTTGACGAAGGCGTCGTCGACCGGTTTGTCGATGACGCTGTGGACAAGAACGTCGGCGCCTTCTTCCACAGCGGCGCGCGCTGTTTCCAGTTCGGTGGCGTGCACGGCCACGCGAATTTTGTGGGCATGACTCTCGTCAATCGTCGCGCGAACGATCGGCCGAAACGAGTCGACCGGATGATCCGGATCAACGATGTACCAGATTTTAACGAGATCCGGATTTTGCGCGGCCAGTTTGCGCACGAATTCGCGCGCTTGATCTGGAGTATCGATTTTGACGATGGGCGGGTCACCCAGATCGAGCTTCTCGCGCGACACACTGGAAATCAGCGGCCCGGCTACGGCCACACGTGGTGCTTTCGCGGTCGAATTGGCAACCTTTCGCACTTCGAAATTCCACATCGGCCCGCCAACATCAACCGCGCTGGTAATGCCGCAACGGAGATAGCGCGCGAATGTGTCGTTTAGATGCGATTTAATCCACGCGACCTCATCCTTGTACGGCCGCACGTTGTTGAAATCCACCCCATCCGGCCGTGTAAACAAATCGCCCGACTGGAAAAAGTGCACATGCGTGTCGATGTAGCCAGGTAGAATAAATTTCTTGTCGCATTCGACCCATTTAGATCCAACCGGGACACCGCTTTCCTTGCGGCTGGCAACGCTCTCAATCTTGTCGCCATTGATTACAAGAACGGCGTTTTCGATTCGTCTGCCGTCCGCCGGGTTAATGACTGTCCCACCAACGAGGGAAATTTTCTGAGCGAAGGCGCTACTCGCCAGAGCCGGGCCGATTAGAAGAAGAGCAATTCGATTCATAAATGAAGAGGATCGTGAGCTGTTTCGCTTCGCACAATTCGACCAGCCTCGCGTTCAAGCGGGGCATAATCGACGCGGTGTGGACATAAATAAAATTCCTCGATCGCAATTTTGGTCAGCGCCGCCGCGGGCAGCGCCAGAATTGCGCCGGCTAATCCAAAGAGCCAGCCCATCGCAACCGTGAAAAACAGAATCAGCACCGGGTTCAATCGCATTTCTCTACCAAGAATGTAAGGGACGAGGAAGTTTACTTCGATCTGCTGCACAAACAGGATCGCAGCGAGGGCGAGCCAGAATTTCGTCAGACTAATGCTCAAAGCGACGAAGAGAACAGGAAATGCGACTAGGACCGGTCCGATGTTCGGCAGGAACTCACCAAAAAATGCCAGGACTCCAAAGACGAAAGCCGGCTGCACACCTACTGCCCACAATAAGATGCCGGTCGAAGTGCCCGTGATCACGCCATTGATCGCGACGCCTCGCGCCCATGCCGTCATTTGGTCCATCATTCGGATAAGAGTCCGCCGGCCTTTTTCGCGATGGCGGTCCGGGATTAATGCAAGATAACCAGTGACGAGCGGCTTTGGGTTCGCCAAAACAAAAATCAGGACCAGCAGGGAGAAGACGAAAACAAAGACCCCGCCAACCACTCCGAGGGTCGAACGCAGGAGCACGTTAGCCATGGTGCCAGCCTGATTGCCGACAGTGGTTGCGATTTGATCGGCTTGCGGCACGGCGTTTTGCAACGCCGGATAGCGTTCGGCAAAGTCAGCGATCTGGCCATGAATCGATTGCCAGGCCTCGGGCAGACGCTGGATCAGGGATTGCAGTTCATTGGTAAAGGTGGGAACCGCCACCGCAACGACCAATACCGCAATCGCTGCCAGCGCGATCAGGACGAGCGCAGCCCCGATTGGCCGCGGAATGCGGCGCCGTTCCAAGGCGACAACGAGCGGGTTCAATACCATCGCCAGCAAGATGACGATTCCAAAAAGCAACAATACCGGCACCAATGCGCGCAGCAGCAGCCAGCCCGCAATAAGGAGCACGATGAGGATGAGAAGACGACGCGCGTCCCGGTAAGTGAACGGGCCGTGCTCGTCGTGTAGCTGTTGATCCGCCGTTGGCATGGATAAAACCCGATAATCGTCAGAGTGACATCAATAATTCGCGAATGCCATCAAAGACGATCTTGCGTGGCATGCCGTCGCTCTAGCCGGACTGACGTGGCACGCAGCCATTAATGAAAGCAAACTTCGGCGTACGTACAAATTGCCGGCAGCATAGCCGGCGCAGGCGACTTGCGATTCGACGGACTTAATCTACAATAGCGGCCTCGTATATGGCTGAGAACACCGGAACGGCGGATCTCAAGGAGTTCCAATTGCATGAGAAAGACACAGGCAGCGCTGACGTCCAAGTCGCGTTGTTGACGAAACGGATCGCGCAATTGACCGAACACCTTAAGACCAACGCGAAGGACCATTCTTCGCGGCGCGGCCTTTTGAAAATGGTCGCGCAACGCCGCAGTCTCCTCGATTACCTAAGTCGCTCGAAAAGCGAGCGCTACAAGAAGGTAATCGACAAGCTGAATCTCCGGCATTAGTTCGACGTCGGACGAAAATAAAACTGCAAGACCAGGCCGAAAAGACACCTTGGGTTTTAGGTTTCAGGGCCGAAACGTGTTTCGGAGTTGACACCTACAATCAGGGTGACCGGCCTGGATTCTCGCACATCCAGGAAATTAAACATGCAACACAAGGTCACGGCGCAAGTAGGCGCCAATTCGATAACTATTGAAACAGGCAAGATCGCGAAACTCGCCGATGGGTCGGTCGTAGTTTCCTGCGGCGAAACCATCGTGATGGCGAGCGCAGTCTCGGCTACCACCATTAAAGAAGGCCAGGATTTCTTTCCCCTCACTGTCGATTACCGCGAGAAAGCGGCGGCGGCGGGAAAGTTTCCGGGCGGTTACTTTAAGCGCGAAGGACGTCCCACGGAGAAGGAAACGCTCACCTCACGCATGACCGATCGGCCACTGCGGCCCCTTTTTCCCCAGGGCTATTTTTACGACACCCAGGTCATTTCCATTCTGCTGAGCGCCGACGGCGAAAACGACCCGGATATTCTGTCGATCAACGGCGCCTCCGCGGCGTTGTGCGTTTCCGACATTCCATTCAAGGGACCAATCGGTGCGGTCCGGGTTGGCCGGGTCAACGGCCAGTTCGTTGCAAATCCCAGTCACGCCGATCGCGTGCACAGTGATCTCGATTTGGTTTACGTCGGCACCGAAAACGATGTCATCATGATCGAAGGCGCTGCCAACCAGTTGCCCGAAATCGAGTTTGTCAAAGCACTGGAATTCGCGCATGGGCATGCGCGAGAAATGATTCGCGCGCAAAAAGACCTGGCCGCGCAAATTGGAAAACCGAAACGCGAGATGCCGCTCTTGAGCGTAAAACCGGAGCTGCTTGAGATTGCCTATCAGGTGGCGGGCGATCGGATCGAGGGCGCGTTTTATACGCAGGGCAAGATTGCGCGCTCGAAAGCGGTCGACGCGCTGCGCGAAGAAGTAAAAGCAGCGGTCTTGCAAAAATATCCGGAGTCGGACGACTTCGCGATTTCGCAGGCATTCGATTATGTCCAGAAAAAGGCTTTCCGTATCAGCGTTCTGGAAAAACAGAAGCGAATGGACGGGCGCGGTTACCAGGATTTGCGTCCGATCAGCTGCGAAGTGGCGGTGCTGCCTCGCGCGCATGGCTCGGCCATTTTTCAGCGCGGTGAAACGCAGGCACTGGCACTGGCTACGCTCGCTCCAATCGAAGAAGCGCAGATGATCGACGCCTATGGCGGTGGCGAACAATCGAAACGCTTTCTGCTGCATTACAATTTCCCACCGTTCTCTGTCGGCGAAACGGGAAGATTTGGAGGCGCCAGTCGGCGCGAGATCGGTCACGGCGCGTTGGCAGAACGTTCACTCGAGCCGGTCGTCCCGAGCGAAAATGAATTTCGTTACGCGATCCGCGTTTCCAGTGAAGTCATGGGGTCCAATGGCTCAACTTCCATGGCCAGCGTGTGCGGGGGGATGCTCGCCTTGATGGATGCGGGCGTGCCAATGAAAGATGTCGTCGCAGGAATTTCGATCGGCCTTGTGACCGAATACGACGGCGATCAACTCAAACGCTACGAATTGCTCACGGACATCATTGGTTCCGAAGACCATTTCGGTGATATGGACTTTAAACTTTGTGGCACAGAAAAAGGCGTTACTGGGTACCAGCTCGATCTTAAATTGGCCGGCATAAGTCTGAAAATCCTGAGCGAAGCGATCCAACGGGCGAAGGAAGCCCGTAGCAAAATTCTCGAGATCATGCGCGGTGCGCTCGACAAACCGCGGCCGGAACTTTCGAAATACGCGCCACGGATCGAAACGATCAAAATCAATCCGGAGAAGATCGGCGCGCTCATTGGTCCGGGCGGCAAAACGATCAAGGGCATTGTGGCCGAGACTGGTGCCGAAATTAACATCGAGGACGACGGTTCGGTGCACATCTATGCGACCAGTGGAGAATCGATGGCGCGAGCAAAAGAGATCATCGGCGGGATGACGCGCGAGATTGAAATCGGCCAGACCTATCAGGGTCGTGTAGTTTCAACTAAGGAATTCGGGGCGTTCGTCGAGGTTTTCCCGGGCAAGGACGGGCTGGTGCACATTTCCGAACTGGCCGATTTCCGGGTCAAACGAACCGAAGACGTGGCCAAAGTCGGCGACATCATTTGGGTGAAATGCATCGGCATTGATGACAAGGGCCGGGTTAAGCTTTCGCGCAAGGCGGCGTTGAAAGAGCGCGCCGAAGCCGAGACCGGCCAAGTCCCCGAGCCCGTGCACAACGGCGCGCGAAGGTAAACTCATTGCTTCACGCTTGCGTTGTAGCCGACTGGTCACGCTTCCACCCGCCGACGAACTGCGACAAGGAAGCGGCGCTCGCGTCAGGAGCGCAAAACAAATGCACGTGATCAGGCATGATTACGTATCGCCCGACATGCCAGCCGTATCGCTGGCGTGCAGATCGCCATTCCTCTATCAGAATGCCGGCAACCTGTTCTGATGCTAAGATTGCTCTTCGGTTTCGCGTACAAGTGGTGACGAAGAAAATTGCCGGTTCGAGCCAAACTCTATCCAGCCTAGGAAGATGCCGGCGCATCGCGCAATCCCTATCCATCAATGTTCATTGTGACGAGTCTTTACTGACTGACCGCGGACAGCGTCCGCGGCTACAATCACGCTCCTTATGAAAGCTGGCTTTCTCGAAAAATTGATCGGGCGGCTCGGTAAGATCGGGCCGGAAGAAGTGCAGAATTATTTGCTGCGCCTGGTTCAGGAGAAAGGATTTCTCGAGACGGTTTTCAACGCCATTCAGGAAGGAATCATCGTCACCGATTCGTCCGGGCGCATCACCTATTTGAACGACGCGGCCGGCGAGCTTTTTGGACTCGCAGGCGAAGATTCGATCGGCAAACAGCTCGACGAGCGAGTGCGCGGCCTCGATTGGAACGCGTTGACTCACAGCGGCGGTCCTGTTACGCGCGACTTGGAAATTTTTTATCCGCGAAATCGGTTCATTAACTTTTACAGCGTGCCACTCGTCATCGAGCCGCGAGATGCGTCTGTAGCCACGGTCGCCGACCGAGGGCCGATGAATGAGGGTGGCTCGGGAAAAGCGGGCCAAGAGCCGCGGACAGCGTCCGCGGCTAAAACGGAGCAGGTCGGCTACGCCATTATCATGCGCGACATCACCGAGAGCCGGCGCACAGCGGAAAAAACGATCGAGAGCGAGCGTTTGAACGCGCTCACTTTGCTGGCGGCCGGTGTCGCCCATGAACTAGGCAATCCCCTTAACTCCCTGAACATCCATTTGCAGTTGATGGAGCGACAGGCACGCAAAATAAAAGGCAAAGCCCGCGAAGAACTCCAGCACTCCATCGACATTTGTCGCGGCGAAATCAACCGGCTCGATTCTATCGTCAGTCAATTCCTCCGGGCCATCCGGCCGTCCCGTCCACAGCTCCGGCCGGAAAATATCAACACCATCGTGGAGGAAGCGGTGCGCTTCTTTTCCGCCGAGATCGAAGCGCGCGACATTGTCGTGGAAACGGAACTGCACTCCGACCTGCCGTTTCTCCAAGTCGATCGCGACCAGATGAAGCAGGCGTTTTATAACGTCATCAAAAATAGCTTCGAAGCAATGAAACGGCGCGGTATCTTGCGGATTCGAACCGATCGGGACGAATCGCATGTGCGCGTCAGTTTCATCGATACCGGTGGCGGAATGTCAGCAGAAGCCTTAAGTCACGTCTTCGAGCCGTACTACACGACCAAGGCGACCGGGACCGGTCTTGGTCTATTAATCGTTAGACGCATTGTCCGTGAACACGGCGGCGAACTCGCCATCGAAAGCACCGAGGGCAAGGGATTGACTCTGACCATTCGCCTGCCTTTCAAAGAGCAGCGCGTCCGGATGTTAGAAGCGGGCGACCGAAAGGCGGCGTGAACCAGACAGATGGGCCATGGAGCTCCGTCGCCTAAAAGTGATACGCCGCGGCGCGTCGTAGAGATTGTGGCACGCGCGCTAGGAATGGGTGTAGCACTTTTTATTATCGTCTATCTAATCAACTATGGTCTGGATACACGCGAGATTTGGTCCAGACATGGCACGCCGACAATTTCCGGAAAGCTGACGGACCAGCGTTATACCGCGCTAGCATGGGTGTGCTATCAAAGCATTACAATTCTGAGGCCCGACGGCTCAACTGAAAACTATTCTCTTTTCTTTCATCCGCGTGTTCCGATCGGGCGAAATTGCACGTTTCGTATTCTCCCTTGGTGCAAAACTATTCTTTCGATCGAGGTGTCCGCCCAGGTGACGCAAGGCCTAGTGGCCATGCGGTCAGGGGTTGGCAGACTATCCAAGGACGGTGATGTTATTCCCGAGGAATGCAGCCAACGATCCTGATCGTCGATGACGAAAAGCATACCCGCGATGGATTGCGACGTTTGCTCGAGGACGAATACGATGTCTACGTCGCCGAAGACATCGGCGGCGCCATCAGCGTGCTCGAACGCGAAACCGTCGACGTGCTCCTGACCGACCTCCGACTGGGGGGTGAAGATGGTATGCAATTGATCGAGCGCGCATTGAAAACGCCTCACCCGCCGGTTTGCATCATGATGACGGCTTACGGTTCGGTTGATACCGCGGTGGAAGCGATGAAACGCGGCGCTTACGATTTCGTCACCAAACCGCTCAATCTCGACAAGGTTGAAATCCTGATCGCCCGCGCGCTGCAATCGCGCCGGATGGAACAGGAGAACCGGACTCTGCGTCAGCAAATCGATGAGCGTTTCGGTCTGGAAAATATTCTCGGTGAATCACTCGCCCTGCGCGAGGTACTCGATACCATCCGGCAGGTTGCGCCTTCTTCGGCCAGCGTCCTGATCGAAGGCGAAAGCGGCACAGGCAAGGAACTGGCCGCCCACGCGATTCACAATTTGAGCCGGCGGAACCACGCGAAATTTGTGGTGGTACATTGCGCAGCGCTATCGCCGACGCTTCTCGAAAGCGAATTGTTTGGCCATGAACGCGGCGCTTTCACCGGGGCGCACGAGCGTCGGATCGGGCGATTTGAACAAGCAAATGGTGGCACCATTTTCCTCGATGAAATCGGCGACATCGACCCGAGCACGCAGGTGAAGTTGTTGCGGGTGATGGGTGAACAGCGATCGTTCGAACGCGTCGGCGGCACCCAAACTCTGCGCGCTGATGTGAGAGTGATCGCGGCGACCAACAAGAACCTCGAGCAACTGGTGCGGGAAGGAAAATTTCGGGACGATCTTTACTTTCGCCTCAACGTCGTCCGAATCACTATGCCGCCGTTGCGCTCCCGCAAGGAGGATATCCCACTTCTCGTTAGGCCCTTTCTGCGGTATTTTTCCAAGGCGAATGAGAAGCCGCTGCTCGACATCACCACCGATGCCATGAATACGCTCCTGGCCTATGATTGGCCGGGAAATGTCCGCGAATTGCGGACTGCAATCGAACACGGAGTGGTCATGGCAAGTGGACCCAAGGTAACGGTGCGCGATCTGCCGCGCGCGATCCGGGATTCGGTCGGGAACGCCGCCGGTACCATCACTGTTGCAGAAAAAGTTAATCCGCTTGATTTGGCGGAAACGGAAAAACGATTGATAACCCAGGCGCTGGCTTCCACCGGCGGAAACATTACCGCTGCCGCGGATCAGCTGGGGATCAGCCGCCGCACGCTACACCGCAAACTAAACGAAATGAACGCGCAGGGTCGAAATGTGCGCGAACAAGCGCGCGCCGCCAAGAGACGCACGAAATAATGGCGAAGGCGCACTTGACCCACACGCGACCATCCTTTCGGTTTCGAGCGTGTGGACCGCTTTTTGTACGAAATCAGCGGCACCAGCCGTGTCCTTGGCCTCCCCGGCGGTCACAGTTTTTCCGGTTTACGAAAGCCGGATCGAGAAGTTGAATTAAACCGGATGAGCGAGAACCGAAAAATTTTTGGAACGGACGGCGTCCGCGGGGTTGCGAATGTCGAGCCCGTCACCGCCGAAACTGCGCTTAAGCTTGGCCGCGCCGCGGCGCACGTTTTCATGAAATTGAATCCACGCGCGCATCCCAGCGACGCGCGCCCGAAGATTGTGCTCGGCAAAGATACGCGGCTTTCCGGTTACATGCTCGAGAACGCGCTCGTCGCCGGCATTACTTCGCTGGGAGTGGATGTGTTGGTGATCGGACCATTGCCAACCCCGGGCGTCGCTTACATCACCCGTTCGCTGCGCGCGGACGCCGGTATCGTTCTCTCGGCTTCACACAATCCCTATGCCGACAACGGAATTAAATTTTTCCGGCATGATGGCTACAAACTGGATGATCAAATAGAACAGCAAATTGAGCAGCTCGTTTTCAGCGGAGAAATCGACTCCATCCGGCCCACCGCCGGAAAAATCGGGCGCGCCACTCGAATTGACGATGCCCTGGGTCGTTACGTCGAGTTCGCCAAGCAGAGCTTTCCTCGCGGAATGACACTCGAAAAAATGCGGATCGCAGTGGATGTGGCGAACGGTGCGGCTTATAAATCCACCCCCTGCATTTTGCGCGAGCTGGGCGCAGACGTCACCGTCGCTCACAACACACCCAACGGCACCAACATTAATGCCGACTGCGGCAGCATGCATCCGGAAGAGATTCAACGTGTAGTCAAGAAATCCGGCGCGCACGTCGGCATTACTCACGATGGCGACGCCGATCGCGCCCTGCTCTGTGATGACAACGGCGAATTGGTCGATGGCGACGAAATTCTGGCGATTGCGAGCGTTGATTTATTGCGAACAAAAAAATTGCGCGACAATACTCTGGTCGCGACGGTCATGAGCAATTTCGGTCTCGACGAAGTACTGGCTGCGCACGGCGGCAAAGTCATTCGCACCAAAGTAGGCGACCGTTATGTGCTCGAAGAAATGATGGCGCGCAACCTCAACGTCGGCGGCGAGCAGAGCGGCCACTTGATTTTTCGCGACTTCACCACCACCGGCGACGGAATCATCAGCGCGCTCCAGGTTTTGCGAATCATGAAAGAAAGTGGGAAGCCGTTGAGCGAGTTGAAGGGTTGCCTGAAAAAATACCCGCAGGCGCAGCGGAATTTGCGGGTGAAACGCAAGCCGCCGCTGGAGGAAATGCCGGTCGTGATGAAGTTGGTGGGCGAAACCGAGCGCAACCTTTCCGGGAAGGGGCGCGTGCTTTTGCGTTACTCGGGAACGGAACCAAAAATCCGGTTGCTTATTGAAGGCCGCGAACGCGATGAGATTGACCGGCAGGCCAATCGCATTGCGGAAGCGATCGATGAGGCGATTGGGGCATGATGAATCGGTAATCAAACAATGACACTTATCCGGGTAATCGAAGCATTATTGTTTAGCGCACAAAAGCCGCTGACCACGATCGAACTGCGTGATACACTCACCGGTTCAGGCGACCGCGATGAGCTGGTTCCAAATGAATTCGCTCGCGTCAAAGAAGCGGAAGTGGCGGCTACCCTCGGCCAATTAAAAACCGATTACACCTTGACGCCCCGTGGATTCCACCTTGTCGAAAGAGCCGGCGGCTGGCAGTTGGTCAGCCACCCCGATTGCGCGGGCTGGGTTCGTCAGCTTTTTCCCGGACCGAAACCGGCGCGGCTTTCGCCGCCCGCGCTGGAAACCCTCGCCATCATCGCTTATCGCCAGCCAATCACCCGCGCTGATGTCGAAGCGGTGCGCGGTGTCACCGTCGAAGGTGTCCTGCAGAACTTAATGGAACGCGGTCTGGTGAAAATCACTGGACGCGCAGAATTGCCCGGCCGTCCGCTGCTCTACGAGACCACCGAATTTTTCCTCGAACATTTCGGTCTCCGCAATCTCGACGAGCTGCCGAACGCAGAGGAATTGCGTACCCGCTATTTGCCAACTGCGCCGCGTGCACCTATCGCCGGCACCGATCATGCCGATAACCAAAAGCCCGCTTCGGACCCCGCGCCCGGCTCGGATCCGGAGTCGGCGACTCCGGCTACAGCCGCTGCACCGCAGGATTGACTTGGCGCCGCAATTTCGGAGACTTCGCCCAAGACGGGACGGTCAATTCCTGCAAAAACGTTTCTATTTCATATGAATAAAGGTCTTCTTGGTTGTCTCGGCGTCGGTGCCATTCTTCTTTTCATTGTGCTGGTCGGTGGATGTGCTGTCGCCGCCAGTTATAATCGGCTGGTCCCGCTCCAGCAGAAGGTCGATCAAAGCTGGGCCCAAGTGCAAAACGTCTATCAGCGCCGCGCCGACCTGATTCCCAACCTGGTCAACACCGTTCAAGGGGCGGCAAATTTTGAGAAATCAACATTGACCGAAGTAACGAATGCGCGCGCCAGCGTCGGGCGAGTCCAGATCGATCCCAATCACGCTCCAACCGACGCGGCAAAATTGCAGGAATTTCAAGCTGCGCAGGGACAGTTGAGCAACGCACTTTCGCGTCTGTTAGTGGTGAGCGAGCGCTACCCGGAATTGCGCGCCACCCAGAATTTTCAGAATCTGCAGGCGCAACTCGAAGGAACCGAAAATCGCATTTCAGTTGAACGCGGAAACTTCAATACCGCGGTGCAGGACTACAACACCGCAGTCCGCACCTTCCCAACGAACCTTTTCGCGGGAATGTTTGGTTTTCGGCCCCGGCCATTTTTTGAAGCGCAAGCCGGTGCAGAAAAACCGCCGACGGTGAATTTTAATTTTGGCAGCCCCGCCCCGGCTTCACCAGCGGCGACCGCTGCGGCAACCCCGTAAGATTTTGCGTGTTATCCTGAGCGAAGTGTAGCGGAGTCAAAGGATCCGGTGAAAGTCAGCTTTAAGATTACGCAGCGGAACCCTCGGGTTTCGCCGCGGCTAAAAATGCGTCTCCGATTTTGTCTTGGCTCTTTGGTATTGTTCGCGGGGGTCGTGTTTACTCACGCTGCGGAAACCATTCCGCCAAGGCCCGATCGTTACTTCAATGATTACGCCGGCGTAGTTTCTCCCAACACGGCACAACGTTTCAACGAACAACTGGCGGACTTTGAACGCCAGACCTCCAATCAGGTTGTGGTTGCGATCTGGCGGAAAATGCCATCGCAAAGTTCGATCGAAGATTTCACCCAGCGGACCTTTCAGGCGTGGCAGCTCGGACAAAAGGGACGAAACAACGGTGTCGTCTTCTTCGTCTTCATCGACGACCGTCGCATGCGCATCCAACCAGGATACGGCTTGGAAGGGGCTCTCCCTGACATTACCTGCAACGAAATCATTCGCGACGCGGTGGCCCCGCGATTCCGGGCCAATGATTTGGAAGGCGGGATCGGTGCCGGCATCGACCTCATCTTTAAGGCTATTCGCGGTGAGTACAAAGGGACCGGAAAAACAGTTCGTGAGACCGGAACGAGTCAAAACAATAACCCGGCCGGGCTACTGGTATTCTTTCTATTTATCGTGATGATCTTACTCGCCATGCGCGCTTCGCGCCGTTTCGGCGGTTACCGCTATACCGGAGGTGGCGGGCCATTCGTTTCTGGGAACTGGGGAGGCGGTGGATGGTCGTCGGGTGGTTGGTCTTCAGGCGGCGGTGGCTTCAGCGGATTCAGTGGTGGCGGTGGCTCCAGCGGCGGAGGAGGAGCGAGCGGTAGTTGGTAACAAGGTGCGAACCCACAGTTTCCTTCGCCGGCTGGACCACAAACGGATCGTGCAGGCGATAAAAAAAGCGGAAGGAAAAAGTTCCGGGCAAATACGCGTTTTTATTCAGCGGTGGACCTTTGAAGGCGACGCCCTCCCAAGGGCGGAAAGAAAATTTTTTCAGCTGGGAATGCAGAAGACCACCAGTCGCAATGCCGTTTTGATCTTTGTTGCGCCACGAGAACAGAAATATGCCGTGATTGGTGATGTCGGCGTCCACGAAAAATGCGGCAAAGAATTCTGGAAAAAGTTAGTGAACGACATGCAGGCACATTTCAAGAAGGAGGATTTCAATCGCGCTATCATCCTCGCCATCAGCGAAGTGGGGAAATTATTGGCTGCCCATTTCCCCCGTACCGGCGATACCATCAACGAGTTGCCAGACGAGATCGTCCAAGAATAACAAGGCGCTGTGGTAGCGGCGCTTGGCACAAGCGCCTCTACAACGCCGCTCGGGTGACGGGATTGGTAGGGCGCGAAACTCCGTCGAGCCGGGATGATTTTCCGCCTTCCAAACTGGCTCGACAGAGTCTCGCCCTCCCATGCGCAGCCGCTTGCAAACTGCGCAGTTTGCTGTTTATTCCCCACTTCGCAGCGAGTTTTTAACTTAGTTACGCTGTTGGTCCCTGGGCTTCGGTCGCTGGACGCGAAGCTTCACTCGCCAGGGGTAACCCAGCGAAGAGGAATGTAGATTTAAGATTTCCGAGTTTCGATTTCTCCAGGCGTTCGGCCAGGAGCGCTCGTGTTTGGAAAATCCGAAATCGGCAATCGACAATCGCAAATTAGTTATGCCAGTTCGCTACGGTCGGTTTGAAATGCCAAAGACCCTCTCGAAGGAGGAGAAGGGTGCAACGGAAACGTACGCGAAGTTTGTCGCGGAACCTTTTGAAGCTGGGTACGGCCACACCGTGGGCAACTCGCTTCGGCGGGTCCTTCTTTCCTCGCTGGAAGGCGCTGCCATCACCGCGGTGAAAATCACGGGCGCACAGCACGAATTCGCCACTTTGCCGGGTGTCGTCGAAGACGTCACCGATATCGTGCTCAATTTAAAGCGCATCAAGTTTAAGGCGACCGAGCACGAACCGCGCAAGCTTTCGCTCAGCGTCAACAAGGAAGGCGAAGTCACCGCCGGCGATATCCAACTTGCGCAAGGCTATGAGATCCTGAATCCGGACCAGGTCATCTGCACCCTCGACAAAAAACATAAATTCGATGCCGAGCTGGAAATACGGGTGGGCCGCGGCTTTGCCACCGGCGAAGAGAACAAGCGGCCCGATCAGCCGATCGGATTAATTCCGATCGACTCCATCTTCTCCCCGGTCACCCGGGTGAAATACGCAGTGGAACACACCCGCGTCGGACAGCGCACCGATTATGACAAGCTCATTCTCGAGGTTTGGACGGACGGTCGTCTTACTCCCGATGACGCCCTACTCCAGGCCTCAGCCATTTTGCGACATCACCTCGATGTTTTCGTCAATTTCAACGAAGACATAATCGAGTTCGACGAGACTCCCGCCGGTGTGAGCGAAGAGAACATGAAGCTGAAGAAGCTTCTCAACATGAGCGTGAACGAAATCGAACTGAGCGTGCGCGCGGCCAATTGCCTGAACAATGCTAACATCACCACCGTGGGTCAATTGGCGCAAAAGACCGAGGCTGAGATGCTGAAGTATCGAAACTTTGGTAAAAAATCGCTTAACGAGATTAAGGACAAATTAACTGCGCTCGGCCTGGGGCTCGGGATGAAATTTGATCCCGGTCTGGTCGAAACCCCGGTGGGAGTTGATGTGACCAGTTCCAACGGGGCGACAACCGAGCAACCACGCGTTTAAGTCGCGATGAGACACCAGAAAAAGACAGTCAAACTCGGTCGCAAGGCTGAGCATCGGAAAGCACTGTTGGCAAATCAGGTTTGCAGTTTGATCGAGCATCAACGCATTCGTACCACCTTAGCCAAGGCGAAAGCAGTGCGCCCGCTTGCGGAAAAGATGGTAACGCTCGGCAAAAAAGGCTCAATCCACGCCCGGCGCACCGCCTTCGCGGTGCTGCGGCAAAAAGATGCGGTGAAAAAGTTGTTTGATGAGATCGCGCCGCGCACGGCCGATCGCAATGGAGGTTACACCCGCATCGTCAAACTTGGGCAACGCAAAAGCGACGCGGCTCCGATCGCATATCTGGAATGGGTGGATGCTACTTTGCTGATCGATCGGGAGATCGATGAGTCCGAGGAAAAGAAAGTCCGCAAATCGAAAAAGGAAGACGAGAAAGCCGCCGGCGCCGAAAAGAAGTCGAAGAAAAAAGCGGCAGCCGCAGCAACATAGTAGATCAACACCTGCGGATGAAGATAGGGCGATTGACCTGAATCGCCCGGGGGGAGAAAACTACCTGAGTCGATAGGCGCCAAGTCGGAACACCGCCTCGCGTCCATAAGTTCCATTTTCGGGACGGACATTTCCCGCGCGCGGAATAAGTTTGCGCGCCGGAAGCTTCCCTGCCGCATCGTAAGTCACGCGGTTGCAAAAGCTTGCATCGAGCAAAATTTGCTTGGCATGCACGATGCATAAGTCGGAGGCGCCTATGAAAACGCACACTGCTAATACATACGACTTGATCGTCGAGTCTGAGGACAAAAACCGCACCGCGCTCGAAACAGTAATTTACGTGCTGTTCATTTTGAGCGCGGTGGTT
>DATELT010000267.1:0-11150 GCA_035276245.1 Chthoniobacterales bacterium | reverse complement strand
GGGACCGGCGAACCGACCGACCGCAACTCGGCAGAGTGGGGGAACGGAGTCTATCGTTCCACTGACGGTGGAAGCACATGGCAGCACCTCGGCTTGGAGAACAGTCGTGCGATTGGTCGCGTGATCGTGCACCCGAAGAATCCCGACACGGCCTATGTGGCGGCGCTTGGAAATCTTTGGGCAGACGGCGGGGACCGCGGTTTGTTTAAGACGACCGACGCCGGAAAATCGTGGAAAGCTGTTCTGACTGCGCCAGCGTCACAGGCTGCACGCGTGGGCTGCGTTGATGTGGCGATGGTGCCGGACAACCCGGAAACAATTTACGCGGCACTTTACGGGCGCCGCCGCACGCCATGGAGCTTCGCTTACGGCACATCCGCGACAAACGGCGAAGATGTGGGCGGGATTTTCAAGAGCACAAACGGAGGCGGCAGTTGGAAAAAATGCAGCAATGGTTTGCCGACCTTGACAGGGAGAATCGGACTCGCGGTTACGCCGACGAATCCCAGGATTGTGATGGCGGTGATCCAGAGCGACGAAGGCGGATCGAATGAATTCGCCGACATTCACAGTAAACGCGGCGGCGTTTTTCGTTCTGAGGACGGCGGTGAGACTTGGAAACGTACTAGCGATCTGAATCCGCGACCGTTTTATTTCAGCCAGATTCGGATCGATCCCGCGAACGATCAGCGAGTCTATCTCCTTGGGTTTGCGCTTCTCGCTTCTGACGATGCCGGGAAAACGTTCCGCGAGGATTTATCGGACAAGTTACATCCGGACATGCACGCACTGGCAATTCAGAATGGAAGTGCGCCACCACCGAAACCGCCAAAGCCGGAACCCGGTCAGGCAGCGAAACCGCCAAAGCCGCCGGTCTCGCTGCGTTTGATTGTTGGGAATGATGGCGGCGTTTACCAAAGCTATGCGGGCGGCAAGGGCTGGGAGCATTTGGATCGAATCCCAGCCGGAGAGTATTACCGCATCTCGTTAGACGACTCGCAACCGATTTATAGGATTGCCGGCGGCCTGCAGGATAATTGTAACTGGGTCGGCCCGAGCGCGGTCTACAGCAAGGAGGGTATTCGCAATTGCGATTGGATGCCATTCACGGGGGCGGATGGGTTTTATGTTCTGTTTGATCCGGCCGATCGCGATACGCTTTACGGCGATAATCAGGAAGGTGTCGTGCATCGCTTCAATATGCGCACGGGCGAGTTGCGCATTTTAAAACCGTCGACATCGGAAGGACGTGAGCCATTACGTTTTCACTGGAACTCTCCGCTGATCATGAGCCGGCACAAACCGGGCGTGCTTTACCTCGGTGGCAACCATGTGTTTCGGTTAACCGATCGGGCAGAACATTACACCGTTATCAGTCCCGATTTGTCGCGTAACGAGCCGGACAAGACACGGGTGGTTGGGAGCGGCGCCGAGGTCTACGGAGTAGTTTATTCATTGGCGGAATCCCCAGTGCGTGCGGGAACTTTGTGGGCCGGAACGGATGACGGCCGGCTCTGGGTTACTCAAGACGATGGCGGCAAATGGATGGAACTGACAGCGAACTTGCCGGAGCCGCTGCGGGCTCAGTGGATTGTTCGAATCGAGCCCGGCGCGCAGGATGCAAATGTCGCTTATGTTGTCGCGAGCGCGTACCGGCTGGGTGACGATCGGCCGATGATCGCGCGCACATCCGACGGCGGAAAAACGTGGACAAATATTTCCGGCGATCTGCCAGCAAACGATCCGATCGAAACAGTCCGTGAAGATCCGGTGAATTCAAAGCTATTGTACGCCGGAACGCATTTCGGGTTGTTCGCGTCATTTGATCAGGGAACGCACTGGGTGCGGGTCGGCGACATGCCGCCGGTGCGAGTGGATGATTTGCAAATTCATCCACGCACATCCGACCTGGTAATCGCAACGCATGGCCGCAGCATTTATGTGTTGGATGACTCGCGACCATTCCGCGAGCTGACACCGGAAATTGCGAGCAAACCGGCGCATTTGTTCAGCGTCCGAGCCGTTAACGGAGCCTATTCGCCGTCCGGATTCTCGGAATGGAATGGCAAAGGTGTTTATCGCGGCGCTAATCCAGCCGAAGGCGCGCTCTTCACGGTTTGGGTGAATGAGTTTACCGGTGACGAAATCAAAATCGCGGTCACGAACGCGGCGGGCGCGCCAGTGGCGAATCTGAAGTCGCCGGGAGTCGCGGGATTCACCCGATTAAATTGGGATTTGCGGCCAACCGAAGACGTGCTGACGAAATACGGTGGGGATGATCCAAAAAAATTAATGTCGAGCGGGGATTACACCGCCGAACTTTCTTTTGGACCAAACAAGATGAAGCAGACATTTCATGTGGATTTGGCACAGGGGATCACACCGCGGGGCGGATTTGAACCGACGGAATAACTTATGGACGTGAAGAACATCCGCGAAGCCACTGACTGGTTTGAAGTGCTGCAAACGAGCAGACGAACGCAAACGGCGATGATGACATTAAAACCCGGTAAATCCTCCGGTAGCGAACCGGAAGGCCACAAGAATAGTGATCAAGTCTTGCTGGTGCTAAAAGGAGAAGTGGAAGGCGAGATCGCGAACGAGACCGTCACATTGCACGAAGGCGACGTGATTATGATTCCCGCGGGAACGCGGCACAAATTCAGCAATCGAAGTTTGGCGGACGTGGTGACGTTTAATACCTATTCGCCACCGGAGTACTAAGCTTATCGTGTGCGATAAAATCGCGGAACGGGCCCGGGTGGACGGTGCGGGAAATCCCAACTTTACATCGACTGCAGAGTCTTCAGCGTGGCTTGGAAAAAATGATACATTTGCCGGTGTTCGGTCATACCGCGGCGGAGCACATGTTTGAAATTCGGTAGGTCGGCAATGTTTACGATTCGATCGACGCTGTGGACAAAAGCAGAGAGAGAATCATTGGTAGCGTAGCGATGGCTGAGCAGGACGACAAACTGCTCGCGGCGTTGCGTGGCGGGTTCACATACTAGTCTTTGAAGAATCGGATTGTTGTCGAGCGTTGTGCCTTTGAAGTTTTCATACACAACAATCACTTCGTAAGAATAAGTACGGAGCTTCAGGTGGACGTCGTCTTCGTAAAGTCCCAAGTGTACCTTGTACTTAAGGTCGACCAATTGTGGCGTAATGAGTTTCTGGTATTGCTCGTGGTCAACACAGACGAGCGCGGTATTTTCGCTACCCTCAAATGCCATTAAATCAGGTTCGAGGTCCATAATTTACCGGAAAGCGTTTGTCGGGGTATCCATACGCAGACCTGACTCGAGGTCACGGTCGACGCCGCGCGCTTTTTGGATGAGATCCATCCCTCGGGTGACAGTACCTTTGCGGGTGGCGTAGAGATGGGCAGTTTCTTCGGTGATCAAATCGTTTTGATAGGCGTTCAGAATCGATTGGTCGAAAGTCAGCCAGCCGTACTGTGTGCTTGCCTCGATAATTTCGTAGAAGCTGCGATGTTCGCCTTCGCCGAGCGCGACCGCTTCCTTGGTCCGCAAATTGTTCCCCATAATCTCGGTGAGTAAGTGGCGACCACCTCCCGCCTTGGGTGCGAGGCGCTGGCTGACGACATAACGCAGAACGTCGGCGATACGAACGCGCAGTTGTTGCTCCTCACCAAGTGTGAACATACCGAGAATACGACTGATCGACTGGCCGGCGTCGATTGTGTGCAGCGTGCTCAGAACGAGGTGGCCGGTCTCTGCGGCCATCAGGGCGATTTCGACGGTAGCGCGGTCTCGCATTTCACCGACGAGAATAACTTTCGGTGCCTGTCGCAGTGCCGCTCGCAGACCATTCGGATAATTGTTAAAATCGGGTCCGAGCTCGCGCTGGTTAAAGGTGGCCTTGCGACACGGATGCACGAACTCAATCGGATCTTCCAACGTGACAATGTGCACCGCCTGCGTCTCGTTAATTTCGTTGAGGATCGCGGCCAGGGTGGTGGTCTTACCGCTGCCGGTCGCACCGGTTACGAGAACCAATCCGGTTTTTTCCTTGGCAATCTCTCGGAAAATCCCGGGAAGCTGAAGTGTCTCCAAGGTTGGAACAGTGGCTTCGAGGCGGCGTAGAACGATCGCAAAATTTCCGCGTTGTCTGAAGATATTAACGCGGAAGCGCGCCTCATCCCCCAAAGCATAGCTGAGGTCGCATGAGCCACCGTTAAGATAATCATACATCAACCGCCGATCGCCCTGCATCAACGCCAGTGCAATTTGCTCGGTCTGATAAGAAGTAAGTAGATCTATGGGGGGATCGGTCAGGGCGGGTTTTAGCACACCAAAGCTTTCGACTTGCAGCGGATGGTCGACCGAGAAGTTCAGGTCTGAAATGCCGGGATGCGTGTGCAGCATCGCAGAAAGAATTTTGTCGAGGTCTGGCAGTCGCATGGCTTATTCGTCTGTCCAATCGTCTGGTGGATTTTTGAGGAACTGCCGGAATTTTTTCTTATCGATGGCTTTGTCGTACGCCTCCTCCGGCGAAATGCGGGCATGGCGAAGGTGATCGATAATCGCGTCGTCTAAGGGCTGGTTGCCTTTCTTTTTGCCGACCTGAATCATGCCGGGGATTTGATGTGTTTTCGCTTCACGGACGAGGTTTGCGATCGCCATATCGACCACCAGAATTTCCAAGGCGGCGACGCGTCCTGGTTTGTCGATTCGCTTGAAAAGATTTTGTGCGATGACCCCCTTGAGCGATTCCGCCAGTGTAGCGCGAATTTGGTTTTGCTGATTTGTCGGGAAAACGTCGATGATACGATCGACGGCTTTGGAAGCGCTGGAGGTGTGAAGCGTTCCGAAAACGAGGTGACCGGTCGCGGCCGCGGTCAGGGCCAGCTCGATGGTTTCCAAGTCGCGCATTTCGCCCACGAGCAGAATGTCGGGATCTTCACGGAGCGCGCCGCGGAGGGCGTTGGCAAAGGAACGAGTATGAACGCCAACCTCGCGATGTTGCACCAGGCAATTCTGGCTCCGATGCACAAATTCGATCGGGTCCTCCACTGTGATGATATGATCGTGGCGCTGAAGGTTCGCGTAATCCATCATGGCAGCGAGCGTGGTGGATTTGCCGGATCCAGTCGGGCCAGTCACCAGGATGAGACCTTTCTTTAATAATGGGAATTTTTTCAGGACCGCCGGTAGTCCCAGATCGTCGACCGTCAGCACCTTCGACGGAATGAGACGAAACACGGCGGAAATTCCATATTTCTGCTGGAAGAAGTTGCAGCGATAGCGAGCAACACCAGGGACTTCGTAGCCAAAGTCCACATCAAGAGTTTCTTCGAAATGTTTAATCTTCGCTTCCGGCGCGATCTCGTAGACCATGGTTTTGAGTTCCTCGTCTTTGAGTGCAGGATAATCGACCCGCACGAGGTCGCCGTTGATGCGCAGCATCGGGGGATTATTGGTCGAAAGATGAAGGTCGGACGCCTTTTGTTCCCCCATCAATTTAAAGAAAGCGTCGATGCGAGCCATGCCGTTCCGGGGCTTGAACAGCTAAATTGATGCCACCCGAGGGGTTTTGGGAGGCCAGAGCACTCCGTTGGTGCTAGTTGGATCGGCCGTTTTAGCGGGCGATGCAGGAGATTGCTGCTTCGGTCGCTTATCGAACCGGGCGGCGGGAAGCCTCGATTGCCGACTGCACCTGTTCGAGGAGCTTTTCCCGGGTGTATGGCTTTGGAATGAACCCACGGAGTCCCTGCGCCAGCATCGCTCCGATTTTGTTTTGCTCAGCAAATCCGCTGCTCAAAACCACGTTCACCCTCGGATTGATAGCCTTCAATTCCTCGAAAACGGCGTCCCCATCCATTACCGGCAAGAAGAAATCCAGGATGACCAGTCCGATCTGACCGTGAATTTGCTGAAAGATTCGTAGCGCTTCAAAACCGTCCCGAGCGACGACTACTTTATAACCTTCCTCCGCCAGGATAGTGGAGGCGAACTCCGCTATTTCCGGTTCGTCGTCGATCATCAGAATCAATTCACGCGCGCCTTCAGGATTGAGGATCGCAATTTGCGATGAGATTGATGTCCTCAGACCGGTTGCGTCTGGAGTGTCAGCGACTGCAACTGGTGCGGATACATTAGTCCCACTTGGCGGCAACGTCTTACCCGACGTGTTCTCGAGAATCTTTGACGTTACCCGGTTGAACAAGGCCTGGGCCGATTGGCTCGCTATTTCTACCTGCTGATTGATCTGCTCAATGTAGTCGTGATCGCCCCTGTGCCGTTTCGCCAACTCGGCATAGCGGGCGATCTGCTGCAAAACAGTATTGAGCTCAGTGGATGTCTTTGCGATCCATTTCAGGTCGTCCTGTTGCAGCATATCCGTCTATCTGGTCAATGTCTTTTGCACATGCCCACAAAACGCAACCCAAAATAGTAACACAAGCCAAAGCGAACAAACCAATTGTCAGCATAGAGCGATCCCTTTGTAACATCGGCCCGCTTCATGCCTATGCCCTTTCGAGGGAACGCGGTTTTCTCAAACCTTTCGAGACCACGTGCCGAACCCGAGCCCTGTTTATAATTACTAGCAATTTATTTGCCCAGAGCTCGGCGTAGCTCGTTTTTAGCCGAATCAATTTGTTTCTCTGTTCCCGATGAGACCAAAATACCTCGTAATCTGTCACCTTGATAGTAGCGAGCGGTAAACTTCTTCTTCGCGTGCGTGCCGGTAAGGTCTACCCGCGTCGGTTGCGACGTGAAATCACCCACAAAATCGAGTCGCAAATCGAAAATTTCGGTCCAGAAATACGGCAGCTGCTCGTAGCGGATGCGTTTTTTGCCGGTCATGTTGGCGCCCGCCACCAAACCTTGCTCGCGCGAGTTTTCCCAATGCGTTTGGCGTCGCATTCCGCCCATCAGACGGTCCGGATAAAACGCCAGGTCGCCGACGGCATAGATGCCTTTCTCTTCCGTCTCCAGGTAATCGTTCACCGGCGAACCGTGCGGGCCCGCCAATGGAGTGTTGCGCACCAAATCGAGATTCGGCTCTGCCCCACATGCCACCACTGCCAATCCCGCTGGTACCCGGTTGCCGCTCTTGGTTTGGATATTCCGCAAAACGGTTTTGCCTTCGAACCCATTCAAACTTTCGCCCAAAAGCAATGTCACCCCATTTTTCGCGAAATAGCCGGTCACCCATGCGGCTGCGTCCGGGTCCAGATAACGGTTTAAAAGCGTGGCATGCCGGTGCATCACGCTTACTTTCATCTTCATTTGCCGCAAGCTTGCCGCTACCTCGCATGCGAGCAATCCGCCGCCCACGACCATCACTGTCTTTTCGTGCTCTGCCATTTCCCGAAGAGCCAATCCGTCGCGCATGCTACGGAGATAAATAACATTGCCTAAGCCGACACCGGCCACTGGCGGCCGCACGGGACGGCTGCCCATCGCCAGACAGGCTTTGTTGAATTCGATGCTCTCCCCATTACCCAGCACTGCCACACGGCGATCGATGTTGAGCTGCGTGACGGCGGTGTTGAAACGCGCGTCGATTTTGTGCGCGCCATACCAGCGTTCATCTACTTCGCTATACTTTTTCAGGACGACTGTTTTTTCGCGCAGGAAGCTTTTTGAAAGCAGCCATCGCTTGTAAGGTGCGTACGCTTCGGACCCGAGCAGGGTCACGCTGCCGCGCTTGTCATGTTTCCGAATGGCTTCGCACGCCGATGCTCCGCCGATACCTGCGCCGATGATGAGATAATCCCGCTGAATCATTTTGATCCGTGACGATAGAAAAAGTACCCGGTGGCTGGCTAGGGAAAAATGCGTGGCATCCCCTGACCCGGCCGCTCGGCATGACGGTTACCGCGTTTCTAGCATCACCGCAGCTAGTTTCATAGCCTCTTCGCTCTTGCCGCCAAGCATGCGGGCGATCTCCTCGCGTCGGGCTTTGCCCGTGACCTCGCGGAGCTGGGTGAACGTGCGGCCGCTTCTAACTTCTTTTGTGACTACAAACTGCGACGTTGCCGCCGCCGCCACCGGCGGCAAATGCGTGATGCAAAGCACTTGATGCCGCTTTGCCAGCTCACGCATCCGCGCGCCAACAGCGTGAGCAATCTCGCCGCCGACGTTAGCGTCGATCTCGTCGAATACGAGCAACGGTACTTCATCCTGCGCAGCCAGCGCGGATTTGATCGCCAGCATCAGCCGTGAAATTTCGCCGCTCGATGCGATTGCCCGCATCGGCTTCAGCGGCTCACCCGGGTTAGGCGAAAACAATAATTCAACCGTGTCGAAACCGGACGGACGCGGAATTTGCGCTTCACTTAGCTTCGCCTCGAATTGCGATTGTTTGAAACCCAAATCGCGCAAATTGCGGCGAACCATTTCCGAAAGCCTGGGGGCCGCTTTCGCGCGTAATTTCCTGAGTGTATCTCCCGTTCGGCGTAGTTCAGCCGTATGCGTCGCGATCTCGTTAGCCAGGCGCTGCGACTCCTCATCCCGCCCTTCGATTTTGCGCATCCGCTCGGCTGCACGTTCGCCGAAGGCGATGACGTCGGCGATCGTTGCTCCGTACTTTCTTTTCAGTGACTCGAACAGCGAGACCCGCTGTTCAAGCGCGGCGAGTTGCTCCGGATCGAGATCGAGATTCTCAGCATAACGACTTAGATCCCACGCAATCTCGGTTAACTCAACGACCGCGCTTTCATGCGCGTTCGCCGGCGCTGCCATTGCTGAATCCAGCTTTTCCAATTCGCGCAACAATTTTTGCGTTTCACCGAGCTGCGCCAGGATCGCGTCATCGGCTTCCGACAAGGTCGTAGCCACGGCGGACGCGAGCTCGATCAATCGCCGGCTGTTACTGGCGAGCCGGTAACGTGATTCTATTTCTGTTTCTTCTTCGGTCGACAAGTTTGCGGAATTGATTTCGTTTACCTGATGCCGCAACAAATCGAGCTCTTGCTCCCGGGCGGTCTCAGCGGTATTGAGCGTCGCATGTTCCGTCTCCAGCTCCCGCAATTCGCTGAAAAATTTTAGGAATTTCTGCCGTTCCTCATTCGCCGCGGCGAACGCATCGAGCAAATCGAGCTGTCGATCGGGCGAAAGCAGCGATTGATGATCGTGCGGTCCATGCAGATCAACCAGATCGTCACCAAGTTCTTTGAGATTCGCTAGGGTGGTAGGCGAGCCGTTGATGAACTGACGATTGCTCCCCAAAAGCGAAAGACTTCGTTTCAAAATCAGATCGCCATCGCATGGGTCAATTCCCGAGTTCTCAAGACGCTCATTCCATTTGGCACAATCGTCGCCTTGAAAAATTGCTTCTACCGTGCAGGTCTCCGCTCCGGTGCGAAGAAGCGATTTGTCAGCGCGTTCGCCGAGTAATAACTGGAGCGCGCCAATGATGATAGATTTACCGGCGCCGGTTTCGCCGGTAATAGCAGTGAAACCCGGCGCGATTTCCCACTCTAAATCCTCAACCAGCGCGAGATTTTTAATCCGTAGGAGTTGAAGAAGCATCGGTTGAGTGTTGAGGGTTCAGAGTTGAAAGTGCGCGCGCCGAAAAATCTTGAACTCTTCAACCGCAACTCTCAACTCCGAACTCATCCTCACTTTTCTCGGCACCGGAACGTCACAGGGCGTTCCCATGATCGGGTGCGATTGCACGGTCTGCCATTCCTCAGATGCACGCGATAAACGCCTCCGTTCTTCGGTTTACATCGAAACGCCCGAAACCGCTTTCATCGTCGATACCGGCACGGATTTTCGCACCCAAGCCTTGCGCGAAAATATCCGCCGCGTTGATGCCGTCGTTTTCACGCATTCACATACCGATCACATTATGGGCTTCGATGATCTGCGGCGCTTTTCCTGGCAGCGCGGTTCGATGCCGGTCTATGCCTCGGCCAAAACCATGGCCGACCTCGAGCGCGTTTTTCTCTTCGCCTTCAAAGGGACCAATCCATTTCCCGGTTATTTGAAACCAGAGCCGCACATTGTTTCCGATCCCTTCTATTTAGGCAAAACCAAAATCACGCCCCTGCCAGTGCCGCACGGCCGGGCAGAGGTGAATGGGTACATGCTTTCCCGTTTCGGGCGCAATCTGATTGCCTATCTCAGTGATTGCAGCGCAGTGCCGGATGAGATCGCGCAGAAAATTTTCGGGGTCGAGTGTTTGATCATCGATGCGTTGCGAGAGAAACCGCATCCAACCCATCTTAGCGTAGTCCAGGCACTCGGGGTGGCAGCGCGCGTTCAGCCGAGAGAAACTTACTTCACCCATATCGCGCACGAACTGCCGCAATCTTTTGAGAAAAATCTGCCGCCGCATACCCGCATGAGCTACGATGGATTGAAGCTGAGCTTCTGATGCAGATCTATCGAATAATGCCGCGCTCGCTTTTCTCGATGAACTCGAGCAGTTGACTGACCTCTTCACGCTGTTCGATGTCCTTCCGCACCGCTTCGATCGCCTGGCGAGTGTTCAATTTCGATCGGTAAAGCAACCGGAACGCTTCCTTGATTGCTTTTACGCTTTCAGGAGGAAATCCCGCGCGCTCCATTCCGACCAGATTGATCCCGCGAATTTCAGCCGGGTTACCATCCGCGATTAGAAAGGGCGGCACGTCCTGAACAATCTTGGAGCAGCCGCCAGTAATGGCGAGCCGGCCAATTCTGCAAAATTGATGCACCGCAGTGAGTCCGCCCATGACGGCGTGATCGCCAACCTCAACATGACCCGCCAGGGTTCCATTATTCGAGAACACAACCGAATTACCGACGGTGCAATCGTGACCTATGTGGCTATAGGCTAAAAAATTCCCGCGGTCGCCCACACGCGTTTTCCCATCGCTTTTTGTGCTGCGATTGACCGTGCAAAACTCACGAAAAGTGTTTCCGTCGCCAATCTCGAGATAAGTCGGCTCGCCCGCGTATTTCAAATCCTGTGTTTGCTGGCCGATCGAACAATAGGCGTAAAACCTATTCTCGCGTCCGGCCCGCATCGGCCCGGCAAGGGTGACGTGATGTTGCAGCCAGCATTTTTCGCCCACCACGACACCAGACGAGATGATGCAATACGGACCGATGACCGTCCCCACGCCGAGTTCCGCTTTGGAATCAACGATCGCCGTCGGGTGAATCTCAACTTCGCTCATGGCAAGATCG
>DATELT010000266.1:0-7930 GCA_035276245.1 Chthoniobacterales bacterium | reverse complement strand
TGGTTATGGCCTTTTGATCTCGGCGAGCGGCGGGGGTGCGCTGATCGGCGCGCTACTCGTTGCCGCTTACGGCCACCTCGTGACGTCACGGAAACTTGCCTTTGGCGGTATTTATCTGTTTTCCGCCGCCATGACCGCACTCGCATTTACGCGCAGCTTCTCCTTCTCGTTAGGCTGCCTGTTCTTTGCGGGACTCGGCATGCTGCTGTTTTTCGCAACCTCCAACACGACTCTGCAAACGATCGTGCCGGACGAAATGCGTGGCCGGGTGATGGGCATTTGGTCACTTGTCTTCGGCATGATGATCCCAGTGGGCAGCATTGAAGCCGGAGCAGTCGCAAATTTATTGGGAACGCCGTTTGCGCTGGGGTTCGGCGCTATTATCTGTCTGGCAGCGGCTGTCACTACGCGAATTGTAATTGCGCGGCGCGAAGCTTTGGCGACAACTTAACCGATGCCAGCCTACATCATTCTCGAAATCGAAGTCACCGATCCTGCCGGCTACGAAGAATACAAGAAGCAGGCAGCCGCGACGGTGGGGCAATACGGCGGGAAATACATCGTCCGCGGAGGTGCGTGCGAAACGATAGAAGGCGACTGGAAACCGAAGCGCATTGTTGTTCTACAATTCGATAACATGGAAGGCGCCAAGGCCTGGCTTAATTCACCCGAATACGTTGAACCACGGAAGCAACGTCATCGCACCGCGAAGACGCGAATGATTTTGGTTGAAGGCTTGTAGCCTGGCGTCCGCAGATCATGAACTCAGACATTGCAAATTCAGAGTCGAAATACGCCTAAGCAGCGTTATGATGCGCGCGCATGAGTGAGGAAACCGTCGCCCAAAGAGTTATTCGTGTCATTGCCACGAACAAAAAGATGGCGCCGGAAGAACTGTCTCCGGCGAGCCGGTTCGAGGACCTGAAAATGGATTCACTCGATGCTTTGAACATGATTTTCGCGCTTGAGGAAGAATTCGACGTCGACATTCCCAATGAGGAAGCCGCGAAAATGAAATCGGTCGACGAGGCAATTCACGGTGTAGAAGAGTTGCTGAAAGCGAAGAGTTCGGCGTCCAACTAGCGATGCGCCGCGTGGTTGTTACCGGCGTTGGCGTGCTCTCGAGTATCGGCAATACCGCGGCGCAGTTCGAAGAATCGTTGCGTGCCTGTCGCCCCGGGATCGGGCCCATTACTCAGGTCGACACGTCGCGGCTTCGCTTTCATAATGCGGCCGAGGTCGGGGGGTTTGAGCCGACCGGACATTTCACTGAATCGCAGCTGAACTGGCTCGACCGCTTCGCCCAGCTTGGCATCGTCGCCGCTCGCGACGCCATCGCAGATTCGACGCTGACCTGGAATGATGAACTGCGCGCGCGAACTGGCGTCATTACCGGCTCCTGTTTGGGCGGTATCGGCACCGAAGACGCGCATTACTTTGGGTTTTATCACGAAAAAAAGCCGCGTTGTTCGCCCACCGCTGTCCCACGCATCATGAGCAACGCGGTCGCTAGCCATGTCGCGATGGAACAAAAGTTCACCGGTGCAACCTTTACTACCTCCACGGCCTGCTCCTCCGCCAACCACGCGATCGGACAGGCACTTTGGTTGATCCGGCAGGGCACGCTGGATTGCGCGCTCGCTGGCGGCAGTGAAGCGCCGATCTCCTTTGGACACCTAAAGGCTTGGGAAGCGATGCGGGTCGTGGCGCCGGACACCTGTCGCCCATTTTCCAAGAATCGCGCTGGTATTATCCTTGGCGAAGGCGCCGCCATGCTGGTCCTTGAAACACTAGAGAACGCGCGTGCACGCGGGGCGAAAATTTACGCAGAACTTGCCGGCTTCGGCATGTCGGCTGACGCATATCATCTCACTAGTCCACTTGCTGAAGGCGCTGCTCGCGCCATGAACGCCGCGCTCGTGGACGGCCAGCTTTCTCGGGATCAAATCAATTACGTGAACGCGCACGGGACCGGTACACAAGCGAATGATTCCACGGAAACACGCGCAATCCGGCAGGTGTTTGGATCGCACGCGGACAGGCTGGCGGTTAGTTCTACAAAATCCATGCATGGTCATGCGCTCGGCGCGGCCGGGGCATTAGAAGGAGTGGCAACCCTGCTTGCTTTCCGCAGCAATTTCTTGCCGCCGACGGCGAACTTCCTCGAACGCGATCCCGCCTGCGATCTTGATGTCGTTCCGAATGAGGCGCGTACTGCCGGAATCGAAGGCGCGCTCTCGAATTCTTTTGCTTTCGGCGGACTTAATGCAGTTCTCGCCTTCCGCCGGGTCACGGAGTAGACACCCGCGCGAGGTTGTCGATTCAACCTTCGTCCCAGTGTCGAAGGATAGCGCTTACGTTCGTTCCACCAAAGCCGCTTGAGTTGGTCATAGCGACGCGGGGAGCATAATCGATCGGAGTAGTAACGATAGCTGTCGAGGCGAACTCAGGATCGAGTTCGGTGATGTTGGCGGAGACCGGGGTAAAGCGCTCTTGCATCGCCAGACAGCAAAAACCCGCTTCCATCGCCCCAGCTAAAGACAAGCCGTGGCCAGTGATCGACTTGGTGCTACTGATGTAGGGTCCTTTGCCATCGCCAAAGACCCGTGTGATCGCGCGAATCTCAGCCGCATCTCCCATTGGTGTCGAAGTCCCGTGCGCGTTGATGTAATCGACTTCGGCGGGCGAAATTCCAGCTTCGCCGATCGCAGCCTCCATGGCTCGTTTCAAACCATCGCCTTCCGGCTCTGGCGCCATCACGCTGTAACCGTCGGAAGCTTCACCCCAACCGATCATTTCCGCCTGGATCGGAACTCCTCGTCTTCGCGCATGTTCCAGTTCTTCCAAGACAAGGACCGCCGCGCCTCCAGTGACAACAAAACCATCGCGCTTTACGTCGAAGGCACATGGGCTGATCGAAGGATCAGTCCCTGTGGTTAGAGCGCGAGTCCCGACAAAAGGCAGGATCGTAAAGAGATCGCAATCCTCCGCGCCGGCGACAAAGACAATGTCCTGCCGATTCAAACGAATCCGATCAAAGGCTTCACCTAACGCGTGCGCCGAGGAGGCACATGCGCTCGAGAAACCGAGGGAATGGCCTTTGATACCGAAGCACGAGACGAAATTCATGTTCAATGTGCCGGCAATGCTGGCGACCATCGCCATTGGATTGCAGCGTTGCGGTCCTTTTTCCAGCATCATGTTCATGTAGTCGTAACTGAGCCAGGAAGAGCCGCCCGACGCGCACATAGCTCCGGTTCTGGGATGAGAAACGAGCTCAGGCGGCAGTTGTGCCTCGGCGATAGCCTGTTTCATGGCGCAGAACCCGTAGACGGCGTTCGGGCTCATCGAACGCAAATGCTCCCGCGGGATGGCATAAGCGGCGGGATAGGTCCATTCGTCGGAGTGAAGTTCTGGAAAACTAAATTCTTTCACTGTTCCAACGAGGCGAACTAAAACGCGCGACCGTTCCAAGTCCGGGTAATACTCGATGCCGGTGCGAAGTTCCCGCAGACTTGTTAGCACTTGCTCACGCGTATTGCCGATGCTGGTGATGAAACCGAGACCGGTGACAACGACGCGTCGCTGGGATTGAGAATTCTGCGCAGGCATCAAATTAAAATGTATTGGGGCTTCAGGGGGAAATGCCAGTCTTGTCGAACAATCGCCCTGAGACCTCGGACCTCCAGATCAGGCGGCTTTGTGTACTTTGTGTACTTCGGTGAATCGTTGCATCAGAAGTTCGCTGACGTCATTGAACGTCTTCACTTGCCTCAGCTCTGCGTCCTCGACTGTAACGTCGAGCGCGTCCTGCACATCAAGCACCACTTCGAGCATCATGAGCGAGTCCATTCCTAATGCAGAAAGCGGTGTTTCGAGTGATGCTTTTTCTACTTGCTCGCGTGCTTCGGGCCGCACATACCGCCAAACGATCCCGCGCAAGATCTCCGGAATCAATGTCCGGTCGCCGGTGCGTCGCAGATTAATAATCGCCTCCGCCGTGCCTTGGCGGCAACGCCGGAAGTCGTGGTTGACCTTCTTGATTTGCTCGTCGGTGAGTTCGGTGGGCATGGCGAAGGAGGATATTCCGCGCGAGCCGGTGTGAAATCAAACGCGTCGTTCAGCTCGCATTTTAATTCCGTTGCGCGCACGGAGAGTTAGTTGCGGTTGCAGCGCAATGGGCCCGCCGGGCGCGAGCCGGAATTTCCACATTTGCGCGATCGTCGCTAGACAAAGAACGCCTTCCGTGGATGCAAATGCTTCGCCGAGACAGGATCGGCTCCCGGCCGAGAACGGGAAATAAGAAAAGCGCGGACGTTCCAACTTCGCCGCCGGTTGCCAGCGCTCCGGATCGAAGCGCAACGGATCGGGGAACCATCGCGGATCGCGCTGAGTGACGAACGACGAAACAATAACAACCGAACCGCGCGGAATTGCGTAGGATCCGATCTGACACTCCACCATCGCGCGACGGCCAACGGCCCAGAGCGGCGGGTAAAGACGCAGCGCCTCCGAAAATATTCGTCCCGTCAACGGAAGCGCCATTACATCATTCATGCGCGGAAGCCGCCTACCAAGATGCGTGTCGATTTCGTGGTGGAATTTTTCTTCCACATCCGGATGTTGCGAAAGCAAATACCACGTCCATGCCATCGCATTGGCGGATGTCTCATGACCGGCGAGAAAAATCGTCATCGCTTCGTCGCGCAATTGCAGGTCGCTCATTCTGCCTCCGTCGCGTTCGGCATCCCGCGCGAGCAAGAGCATGGAGAGGAGATCGCCGCGATCTTCGCTCGTCGCGCGCCGTGCCTGAATAATGCGGTAAACGGCGGCATCGATCCGGCCCAGAGCCTTTTCGAAATCTTCGCGGTCGGCCCGCGGCAGAATGGACCGTTCGAATTGCTCGAGGATCTCGTCGAGTGCATCGCGAATTTGCTCAGCATCAGACTCGACGTTCGCTCCGAACAACGTGCTCCCGACAATCATCATCGCCAGCCAGTTCATTTCCCGGCAGACGTCGAGGACCGTTCCCTCTTTCCAGGAATCCCGCAAACGCAAGGCCAACGATACCATCTGCTCGGCGTAGGCGGCGATGCGTTCGCCGTGAAAGGCCGGCTGCGAAAGACGTCGTTGACGCCGATGGAATTCACCTTCGCTCACGAATAATCCTTCGCCCAGCACTTCCTTAATCCGATCGACCGCAAACCATTTCGTGAAGTTGCGATCCTGCGTCACGAGCACATCGCGGATGTAATCGGGATGGTTCACCAGAAAAAGGTCGTGCTCGTGATCGCCCAGGCGAAATCGAACGATATCGCCGTGCTCGCGCGCCAGCGTCGTAAAAAATTCCAGCGGATCGCGCCGCATAGCATAAAGCAGAGAACTGGGAGAGGCCGCGATCGGATTGGGCAGCGCGGAGGTTGTCATTCGGGTATTCTTTCCTTTATCTGAAAGCGCCACGGGTGGCGCGCGAAATCTCTCACATGAAAATGTCCGGCCCAAATCAATGGAATTAGCGTTTCGCATTTGGCATTACTGTTCCTACATCGCGTTGCGATTATGCGAAGGCCTGATCGGACTTCTCCCGCTCGACAGCGCTTTTGTCATCGGAAAAATCGCCGGCGAGTTGATGTATCGATTTCTGCGAAAACGCCGCGCAATGGCGCTCGCCAATCTGCGGTTGGCCTTCGGCGCTGAAATGTCGGAAACGCAGCTGCAGGCGCTTAATCGCAAACATTTCCAACTTCTGGGTGCGAATTTTCTCGCTGGTCTCAAGGCATCGACTATGCCCAGCGAAAAAATCTGGGAGCGCGTTACCGCAAATATCCCTGAGGAACGACCGGGTATCGGCTGGTTGGCGTTGATCAGTCATCTCAGTTGTTGGGAGCTGTTCAGTCATCTTGCGGAAAGAATTCCCGAGTATCGCTTCGGTGCCGTTTATCGCCGTCTCTACAATCCTTATCTCGATCGTCACTTGCGCAAGACGCGGGCAAAATCAGGCACTACACTATTCGATCGCTATGACGATTTGTTGAAGTGTGTGCGTTTCCTTCGCGATGGCGGCGTGGTTGGAATTCTCATCGATCAACGCGCCGGCCGCGCGGGACTCTGGACGCCGCTTTTCGGCCGACTCGCTTCTTCCTCCACGCTGGCCGCCACGCTGTCAATCCGCACGGGCGCTCCCGCCCTTCCAATCGCGATTGAGACGTGCGGCCGAGCCAGATGGAAAATAACCATCTCAGATCCGGTTTTCCCGCCGGAAGACGGCAACACCGAACTCTTCACGGCCAGACTCAATCGCCTGCTCGAAGACGTGATCCGACGCTCACCAGCGGATTGGCTTTGGGCGCATAACCGATGGAAACCAAACCGGCCTGCTTTACTCTTCACCCGCGATCAGCGTCGCCGAGTTTTTCTACCTCCTGACTTCGACCGCACCAGGCTCGTCCCTTTTCGCATGCTCATCGTGTCGCCAAGCACACGAGAAGCAGCCGCAGCGACGCTACCTGCCGTGCGCGCTATCCAGCGAGGTCGGCCCGATACCTGGCTCGCTACCCTCACACCCACCGATTTCGCAGACATTTGGTGCGATACTTCCGAGATCAATCGAACAATCGAATTTGGCAGCGAATCCGTCTTCGCTCTTGCGTCAAAGATTCGGCGCACCGCTGAATTTGACGCTGCGATTTTCTTCTCGCCTGACTGGAAAACCGCGCTCGCTGTTTGGCGGGCCGGAGTCCCTATTCGGGTCGCACGCCGCTGCGGGGCGATGTCGTTTTTGTTCAACCTGCACCCGCAACGGCCGAAAGATATTTCCGAGCCCGTTCGCCTGAACTTGCGGCTCGCGAAAAGTATTGGCGCAAACATTGAAGGGTTGCCTTAGGACGAAAAAATTGCCAACCGCGGCACGACTCCACATAGTTTGCGCCGCTTCGGCCGCACCTCCGATGTATTTGTCCCGTTTTCTTTTTCTTTTCGTTTCGATTTTTTTCCTACCTGGTTGTGTCGACATCACCGGTCGCTCGGCCGCACGACTTGCACCGGTCCAGTCCGCGCGAGAGTCGCGTTTCGTCCGCGAAGGCCATGTCTATTGCATTCTCGGCTGGCTCGGCATTTGGAGTCGAGGCATGGACGTGATCGCGCAACGGGTCGATGCAGAGCTGGGCGTTCAAGCTATGTCGCTTGCTAATCAAGAGTGGCAAAAGCTCACCTCCTTTGTCAGAACGGAACATGAGGCCGGTCGCTGGACAGGACCGCTCATTCTGGTCGGCCATTCCATCGGAGCCGACGATCAAATCCGCGTGGCAAAACGACTGAGCGAATGGGACGTTCCGGTCGATCTTCTTATTCTGATTGATCCCACCGATCCGCCGGCGATCCCGCCCAACGTGAGGCACTGTGTCAACATCTTCAAGAGCCAGCCCGTAGTTGATTACGCGCCGATTTTCCGCGGCATACGAGTTCGCGCGGCCGATCCATCCCGAACTCTGGTCGAAAATATCGATCTGCGCCGGACCATGGTTGGATTCGACACCCAAATGATCAATCATTTCAACATCGCCAAAATCAAAGGAGTTCAGGACATGGTTCTCACCGAGATCGCGAGGGGCTGTCCTTTGAAGAAACGTTGAGCGTTCTACCACCTCTGATCGCGGGCTGTTGCCTTCTGGTTTATTGGAGCACCGTTGTGCGCAAAACGGTTCGCTTCACTCGAAGGGAATCCCGCGGCGTTAATCTGATTCCAAGCGAGCGCAAAGGCCGATCGATTCGAGTCTTTTGGATTCCAACGATCGTGGCGTGGTGCGTTCAGCCTTGGCTGGCTTTACGCCACCATTCTCATCATTCCGCTTACGACCTCGCGTGGACCATGGCCGACTTCGTCGGTGCTGCCGTCTGCATCGGCACGACCATCGCCACTGTCTCGTGTTGG